>CAZUYV010000001.1:0-46054 GCA_964624435.1 uncultured Micavibrio sp.
CAAAAGCCGGCTGAATACGATTTTCACGAATATTTTTAAGCACCGGTGCAGTCTTCTCTAAGAGGTTGTAACCGGCTTTAATGGGTTTTGCAACCATGCCTGCGCTACTTTTCACCCCTCTGGCAAGCACCCCTCCGGGGATATAGGTAAGCGGATCAGTTGCAATATCCAGACCGAGCCCGAGAGCAAACTTTCCGACTTTGTTATTGACTCCGAAATCCTCAGCTAAATCGGCGCCAGTTACCTTCTCTTGACCGCTGAAACCTTTCCAAGCTGCTTCTCCGAGGTTTTCGGTCTTGTCCATGATATTCTTATCAATAACATTCTTTACAGCGTTGCCTGGTCTTCCTAAGAGCTCTAATGTGTCGAAAAACCAGTTTTGTTTTTGTGGTAGATTGGTTGCTTTCTCGAACCAGTTGCGCTTATCGGCATCCGCTTTTTCATAACCGGCATCCTGAATCCGTTGATCCGCATTTGCAATTTGCCTATTCACGCTCTCCGTATCATACGGATTTTCTGCCGAGAATAGGCCTTTTCCTTTGCGTTTAACATTCTTATCAAATAGGCCCATGAGTCACCCCTTTATGGCATAATCTTCTGACTCTTGAAGAAATCTATCCAATAGTTGTAATTGTCCTTAAGCGTTCCGGGTATGCTCTTAATTAAATCGCCCGTATCCTTTAATCGCTCGCTTGGGGATTCGGTGCTAAATAAGAAGTTCCCGCTGCCTGTTCCGCTTGATGGTGTAGACACAGGCTTCTTATTTGTCAGGTATGACTCTACTGCTTTCGCCTCTTCTGTTGACCAACCTTGTTGAGTTTTCAAACCGGCAACGAACATTTTTATTTCCTCCGGTTTTGCCTTTGCGGGATTTATGCCGGCTTGCTTCGCTAAAGTCTCGACCTGGAGCAAATCATATTCATCGATAGGCGTAGGTTGTTCAGTTTTACCGTTTAGGTTATCGATCTGAGCTTGCTTATAACGATTGTCCAATGAATTCGGGTCATTCGCTGCTTCTCTGTCCAATTGTCTTTGGGCCTGATCTGCTACAAACTCTTGCTGACGTTGATTCAAATTGGCCCATTGAAGACCTTGCGATGCTGCGAATTGTTCGCCGGCCCTGTTGTATTCTTGGAACCATTGTTGATCACCAACACTAGCGCGTTCAGCCCTAAATTTCTTTTCTTCTTGAAGATTCGTTTGCGCAAGCTTATCCTGCTCCTTCTTATACGCAAACTCGTCAGTGTATCTCGAATTCTCAATCGAATCCTGACCTCTTTGATAGTTGGTTTCGTCCAGATTAGTCGCATATTCCTGAGCCTTGTCTGAGCGATTCGTGAAGTAATCCAGGATATCCCCGGAACGGTTCAGGCTATTTTCATTTCTTGTATCGTACAAACCTTGCTGACCACTCAGCGCAGTGAGTAAGCTCATTAGCCCCTGTGTCTTTCTCTCTTCCTCCGCTTGTAGTTGCTGTTGAATCTGCGGAACGAGTTGTGTTTGCAGGTATTGATTCGCATCGTTTTGAATCCGTTGGGCCCTGTCTGTGACGATGCTAGAACGGGCGAGGCCCGAGCCTCCAAGTGACTCCTGAGCGCTCCGTATACCTTGGTCCGCACCTTGTTGTACCTGCGCTTGCGCAGCTGTGAATTGCGGCGTTCCGTAAGGGTCAACGCTAACGGGATTAGTGGTCCGTTGTGTAATTTGGGCGAGAACGTCCTGCACCCTTTGATCGATTGGATTTACATAAGGTTCAGGATTCAGAAAATTGGTTTCCGCCGTCTTTTGTTTGCTCGCAGCATCGTATGCTCCATAGTCCGCACCGAATTGCGTCGGGCTCGTGTAAGCTGTATCATTTTGGTTTTTATATGCTTTGATAGCTTTTTGTCCGTCTATCGTTACATATTGGGTTGGAACATCGAATCCGATCCGTTCGTTAGAAATATTTCTTTCATTCAACGCCTTGCGTATACCCATTGTGTATAAGTCTTCTGCCATTTGGTTGCTCCTTTCTGAATGAAAAAGAGCCTACCAATGGCAGACCCTTTTATGCTATATTAGTAATTAGTGGAAACGGTGGACTTGCTCATGGTGTGCCTCGAAAGGAGGGATGCTATGAGCCTTGTTGAATCGATTATTAAGTTACTTACTGCCATCATACTTTTGTATAATGCCGTAAAACCTCTTTTTAAACGACAAGACAGAGAAAAACCACCGAAAGTTTAGCAGCCATTGGTGGTTTTTTCTGGGGTCCATCTCATTGATTATTCCGGTACATCATAGGTGTCCACTGTTTTCATCGTCACGGGTGCGCTAACGCCCGTGATTCTTTTTGTAATCAAATGCAGATTCTTTTATGAATCTATAATACATCTTTTTAAAGCACGGTGCAATGGATCCATTACATTTTTGTAGATATTCCATTTTGGGGACGCTCCATTTTTTATTAATTGGGTCAACCCCATTTTGGAACAGACTCCATTCAAAAGTAAAGAGCCTTCCGCACGGAAAGCCCTCGTTAATATTTTCCTTTTCTGATAGAATATAAATTGTCGAATTTTGTATCTAACAGCGAAAGGAGGAGAGGAAAATGAATATTTATATCATTACTTATGATCTAAACAACGAAGGAAAGGACTACACTCACTTAATTAAAGAAATCAAATCACTCGGAATTTGGGCGAAGCCGTTAAAGTCAGCATTCATTGTAAAGACATCGCTAACGACCACCCAAATATCACAACGTTTAAACCCCAAAATAGACGGGGATGACGGGCTATTTATTTGCCAACTGGTGAAGAATGCCACTGGTCAAATGACAAAGGAATTTTGGGCTTGGTTTAATGCGCTATAAGTTTCAAACGACATGGGACGATTATCTACCAAATACTTAACCGCCCGTTCTTTTTCGGAGCTGTTCAACTCTGGCAGCTCCACATTTTTTTCATATAAGGGTGTATTGCAGAACCTACAAAGTCCGTTTAATTCTGAATCGAACCGTGGCGTTTCACAGTGTTGACAAAATGTTGTTTTTATTGTTAGCATTTCAATTCCTCCTTATGGTGTTAATGCGGATTAAATATTTGTTAATGAATGTCGATAAAGAATATAGCAACTATTAAAAGATTAGAGGTGAATCATGGATAAAAAAGAATACGGTGAAGAGGATACTCTAAAGTCAAACAAGTACGGCGTTTTAATATTCCTTTTTATCTTCTTCTTGGTGTGGTTTCTAATCTCCAAGAAATCCAACAACGAACCAACTACATACGTACCGAAAAGTAATCCGTCCAAAGCACAAGTAGAAAAATGGAATAAAGAATATTACGAAAACGGAGATGCTGATCCTGACGCCGATATCAGCCAACAATATGGCGGTAGATAAGTCACTGACTTAATGCCGCTTTTTGTTGTTCGGCAGCTTTCAAAAACTCTTCATACTTGACAATAGCCTCTTCATATTTTCCGATTGTGAAAGTGTCAATTGGATCGCCTTTTTTTAAGTGTTCAATAGCATCTTTGTACATGCCAATGGATTTTTTTAATGAAGCTATCTTTTCATCAAAATACTCCGAAGTGTAGACCACTTTAGTTTCCGTTGGATTTACCTCCTTTTTGTTCATAGCAATACCGAAATAAGGATCGAACGAAACCTCGTACCCAATCCTCTCAGCCAAAACGCGGTTAGGTAAGTAACTTGTACCGTTGATGACAACGGCAAATTTTTCGAGCTGTTCTCCATCAACCAATACGGGATACTCCCCCTGTATTTTCGCTCCAATAAGACTCTTGAAATCGTCTGCAAAAGCGCTGGAAGCAATCGTCAATGCAACTCCGATCAACATTCCTACCAAATACTTACGCATAATATCCCACCATTCGAGGTTTTTACGCGTATTATACCACATTATGCCAAAAGAATGGTGTTTGCATAAACATGTTTACCTGCTCCTGTAACTGTGTTTAAGTTAATATCTCCAGCGGCGGAATCTATTGTTATGTTTCCTGCTCCAGTGATCACAATGTCGCCAAGGCCGACGTCAATTTCCAAGACTCCGCCAATAACAGATATCACTGCGCTTGATAAAAATATTTTTCTGTCGAAAGATCCAAAACCAAGTATCAAATTATTCCCAATCGTTACATCCTGAGTAATGTTAATATTCGCCCCATTAATCGTAACCGCATTAATCACGCCGGCCGTGATTGTGCCGAGGTCAGCTGCAATAGCAGAAAGCTGGCTCACACTCATTTTATCAGCCGTAATCGTATTCGCCATGATCTGCAATGCAGTAATAGAGCCGGCAATGATCACTTTTGCATCCAGGCGATTGATATTCAACGTGTCCAGGTTCTCAAGCATGAAATTTAAATCTCGTATCAACTTAACGATGTAATCCTGAATCTCTTTTGTGCTCGGGTTTCCTCCAAGCGGTCTAAACGTGGGTGTTGGCATATTTACCTCCTAATGTTGGGTATTCATGACTCTATACATACGCTGGGTTTGATAGAGGATAACCGGTCCCGTTCCTGACAGCCTGTAACGCATCCAGAAGGCCAGTGGAGTCGTGTCCAATGGAATGATCATGTTCCGGTTCTGCGCCTCTGAGGCTGCCGTTGTGGGATCGTAATCAATCGTTTCGAAGTTCTCGCCACGGTCCGTTGTGGAAATGCTCGCTGTCAATGTCGTACCGGTTGGAAAGTATCCTTGTGTATGGAGCTCCTTATACATCTTTTCAGCTTCTCCTATGCCTTCATCGAATGGCCTTGAAGTGATTTCCCAAGCTTGAGAAGGGCCGGTTGCCGAATCATTGAATGTATAGGTTTGTCCGGCAGAATCCCCCACATAAGCCACGTTATTGATTCTCGTAGCATACCGGTAGTTTTCGTTTTCGCCCGGGACGCGCCAAATACTGTAACGCGGATCGTAGACCAGCCGGATATTGGGCTCTGTGTTGGCGCCGGTCACAAGGCACAGGTAATACCGGATGCCGTCTGTAATCGCACAGCACTTGCTTAAATGGGTTTGGTTGATGTTGTCCAGGTAATACCGGATATTCTCGCCAATGGGCTCAGGTGAACCGCCACGGAAAGCATAGACATCATTCTGACCCAACCAAAACAGTGTATCTCCGACCTCTTGAATGGTTTTAAAGGATACGCAGCCGATATCATTGGAGATTTCAGCTAATCTAAAATTGAAATAGTCCGTTCCTTGTATGAGGGCCATGCTGTCCTTTTTCCAAATGTACTTGTCAGAATAAAAGTTCCGCAAAGCTGTGATATTGCCGCCTGTACTCGTGTAATACTCAATAAATCCCGAATCCTCCGCAGAACTCCAGTCCTCCCCGTCCAAATAGGCTGAAAAATACAGAATGTCATCCTTTGCAATCCACAATCGGACTGTATCGTTGCAAATGTAACTTCCAACCGGTGGCGTCCCGCCTAAATTGGCTAATACAGTGCCGTTCCAGAACTTCGCCACATCCGTTCCATTGACCATCACAAGCGCCTGAGCGCCGTCTACCTCGAACATGGTCGAGTCCCATGACGTATTTGTAAACGTACCTGAAATGGCTGCCCACGTGGTTCCCGTGCTGTTGTATTGCAGTGCAGTTCCAACTGAGCGAACTAAATGGGTATTATTGAAGTTGGCTAAAAGGTTTGTAACAGCCGCTCCGCTCGTTCCGTATACGCTGGATGATTTGGCGCTGGATATAAACGGGTGATTGTCCGTATCAAAACCCACTTCATCGATACTTTGATTTTTGTTGATGCCTAAAGGGTCGATGCCGGTATTAATGCCGCCACTGAAATTATTTTCGCCTCGCAGCTTGTCGTTACTTGGATTTTTATAGATCGCCCCCATGATAACCCCCTATGTGACCTCTGGTATTAAATCAGATAAGTAACGACCTCTACGTCCGTAGTTTCTTCGTTGCGGCAATACATTCTTCGTTTTGATGTACTCCGGTAAAACCTCTTTGAACTGATCCATATACTCTCGCATGAGAATGTTGAAGTCGGCTGCAAAATTGTTTTTATCCGTTATTTCACCACGAGCTCTTGCGATTCTTTCGAGAACTCCCAGTTCAAGAAGCTCATGAAAATCAACTTCTAAGTCTGGCGTTGCCGCCAATCCGGCATCCGTTGAACTCAGTGCAGTCGGCTTTTTATTGTAAATAACGTAAACATTCTTGCCTTCTGTTTCATCTGTGGGAATGGGGTTAATAAATATGTTCTCATTACCTTGAATGGAGTAGAATTGAAGGAGCTCACTCACAATTTCATTGCTGCTGACATTTTTGAAGTTGAGTGTTACATATTTTTCTGAATCTGCTTTCGTTTCAATTGTGACCTCTTTAACGCCTTTAGGATCGCAATCGCTTGGCAGTGGATAAAAAGCATACCCCGAAACCGTAGTAAATACATACGGCGGCGCCTCATGCTTCACCTTTTGGAATATTTGCCTCTGGACTGTGTCCATCCAATCGACTTTTTGCGAAGGTGTATAGGAATTTCTGTATTGCAGGTCAACTTTTGTGAGTATTTGTTGAACTGTGGACACTATAATCACCCCTTGCTTCGTATAGAAAATAACTGATTGCGGGTACATCGATAGCGATACTTATTTTAGGCGTTGCGCCTGATGTCGCCCGATTCATGCCAACAAGTTCGCCGTTTAGGTTTACCACCGGACCGCCCGAACTACCGTCATCAATCGATGCATCGTGCAAAAGTCTACCCTCTTCCAGAAGCCCCACAATGCCTTTAGAAGCGAAGAACTCGTAATACATCGGATCACCCATGGATAGGACGGATTGCCCAACCTTTACTGACTGAGCAAGCGGAATAGGCTTTCCGGAGCATTCTGTCTTTAGTAGTGCTAAGTCAGCATCGGATTTAGCGAAAATGACGTCAGCCAGGCATTGTTTACCGCCGTGCTGTTTGATCAATACAGCCTTTGCGTTTTTAACAACATGTTGATTGGTGATTAATTCATGATCACTGATATAGAAACCTGAACCCCCTCCCTGCCAGACCGTGATAATGACGGTTGATTGCAACAGGGATTCAACGGCTTGGATCGTTTTGGCTTCCTCGTCCAGGTAATCCGCAGTTGTCGATTGAGAGAAAAGAAAAAGGACTATACCAATGATGGCAAGTCCCTTCAATTTTCTATGATGATACCAATATCGCGGGGATCGTTTATCCGGCGTCCAATGTAAAACGCGCATCATCCAGTGAAATAGTTTCATTAGCTCACCGCGTTCGCTGTTTTAAACACAGCAGCCGAATAAGCTACGGCAGCACCTGAAACTGTTGCATTCGCATTGCTGTTTACCGTGACCACCAATCCAACGATAGTAATGATTTGCTTAACGCCACTGACTCCGACAATGGTTATAAAATTCCCGACCTTCAAACCTGTTACGGTATTTACAGTCAATGAGGACGAACCGGAATTAATACTTCCCGTAACGCCGGATAAGGTTCCTTGTGTACCTGATGTGGTGCACTCCCATTCTGCAAATCCCCCGGATGTAACGCCTGTATTTATTATCTTATCCCCGATAATCCATGTTCCGTTTGACGGTGTTGTGCTGCCGTGAGTGATAACAGGGCAACCAAAAATAATATTGCCAACTTCTACATTTCGAGCTATGGAGTTTCCGAATGAACCGAACCCACTTAAATCCGAAGTGTTTCCTGCATTGACAAACCCTTCACCACCCTCGTTACGGACGATATATTCAGTGATTCTTGCTGTAGAATTCCCTACGACCGACATTTGATCCATGTATGTGCTGGATACGCCGTTGTTGATGATTGCGCTCTTGGTGCAATCTGTAACAAGATTGGCGTTTACTACGGCACGATTTCCTTTGCTTGCGAAGAATATTCCGTCTCGTACATTTTTTATCGTACACCCCACAATTCCAATATCTTCCACTGTATTCCCGCGCACATCAATACCACGGCTAAAATCCTGCACAGTTGGATAGAACTTAAAATTCCTGATAGACACACGTTTTCCAAATGTCGAATCTCCAGCAGCCCCTATCTCGATGCCAATTCCGCAAAATTCACCGTCTGTAAGGACATCTGAAATGATCACATCATTTGCATATACAGAGATTATCGAATACATCTGGCTTGCAAGCGGAAGCATCTGTGCGAAAATCCCTCTTATTTCAATACCGGAAGCCTGCAGTTTTATAGCTCTTTTGGAACATCGGTAAAACCGGCAGTCAGTTACAGACGAATGGACATTCAATGTTGCATCACCACTCGCTGTCTGAAATACGATGGCATCCCCATCCGCAACAGGAGTAATGTCTGTAAAAAGAGAATTCGAGATGTGGACATTTTGGTAGGTTGTATTTCCTCCCGCATCATACCCCCCTGCCCAGATGCCCCTTGCAATGCCTGTTGCGGCGGCGGAATCAATAGTGTTTATTTCGCTGTGCATGACATAGACATGTGAGGCGCCAGCAGAAACGATAAGGCCCGTTGCAGCTACAGTGTCGCCCGTTTGCTGCTTGCTTTTTGTGAATACGCATTGAAAGAAGGTAACATTTGATGCCGTGTAACCTACATGAACAGTATTGATTGATGTATTATTACCATCAAATGTGATGCCGAAAACATTTATGTTGCTTCCCATTATTTTGAATGTACTTACACCTTTGTTTACGCCATTTTTGATCGTTGCTTGATAACCTTGAATTGTTATATTACTTGCACTAATAGATATGCGTGGTTGATCAGCGGTTCCAAGGCTATCAGATGCGCTGCCAATTACGTACACTCCAGGAGGAAAAAACAAAGTTCCTCCGGTAGTCGGTATAGCAGCAAGAGCTCTATTGATATAGGCTGAATCGTCTGTTATGCCGTCCCCCTTGGCACCATAAGATTTGACATTATATATGATGCCGCCCCATGTTTGCTCATTAATAATTGCGTTAGAAATATTCTGACTCATTAATTCACTCACTGTTCTCCCCATATCACCACCACCTTATAGGATCGTACAAGCGCCCACGCTGTAGGTTATAGAATCTGTATCTCCGTGCGTCGCCGTAACTCTCCAGTCTATAGGCAAAACGTCATTCACCGTAACGTTCGTTGCTGCCGTTGAATCTGGATATATAGTTAGTAGAGTTTTTCCGGTCCCTGTCTTTGCTGCACTTGTGAGCAGTGTGTAATACTCTCCGCTTAGAAAATCCTTCCCCTCGACGGTGAAAACTACGCTCGGGGTGTCTGAAGCATCCGTAATGTTAATCAGTAACTTAATGCCTCGACATTGAAGGTTTTCAAATACTTGACTTGATTCTGTCGCAGTCCTTGCCTGACTTTTAAATACTGTTATTCGTTCATTATGGTATGCCCCCATGATCCACCTCCAAAAGAATAAGGGAGCTGTAGGAGCCTCCCTGGTTGATTATCTTGAAATCGTTAATGCATAACTTACTGGCATAACCGGTGAGCCGGCGCCGTCTGAAGCAATTTCTATTACTTGTCCGGCAGTCACTACATTTGCGGCAGTGGGAACGACTGATGAAGCAACGCCTGCTGCTTGTGTGATTGCAATTTCCCACGCAGGAGCCGTAACCGTCACCCCGCCAATCTTGGCGAGCAAAGTTGTCTTAACGGTAGTATTGGCGACATTATTAACCGCTGCCAGCTTAACGATTGTGCCGGCATGAGGAGCGATTACGAAAATGGAGCCGGCTGTATTTGCATCTGCTTGATATCCCGGAACGGTATATTCATTGATTTCTGCTCCCGTTGCATTCAGTTTCACGCCTCCCTGGTACAGGTTTCCATCTGTATCGATTGCAGTTACAGTTATACCTTCTGCCGTAGGGCTTGATTTCATTTGGAGATTGTCAATTAATTTAGTCATTCAAACCCCTCCTATGCTCCCTGGCTGGCTACAAGGCCGCGTGGATCGATGTAACCAACGTCATAACGTGTTACGCCGTACATGAAGAAGTCGATTGTCTTGGGCAGCGTCTGCGAATCATAGAAAGGACGCTCCCTCCATTTGAACATGAGGTTTTCAATATTGGGATCCTTGATGCCCCATGTGTCTCCGGTGATGTAGTCCATGATGACCGGCTGCAAGCCCTCGATTACATTCTTGGTGTTGGATAATTCAAAGGCTTGGTTGGTGGACTTGGTGATTTCCAACACCGTGAATTCCAATTCCGGACCGGCAAACAACTTCTTCCCGCGCGCTTGGATCAATACGCCGGCTTCGTTGACCTGTTGGCGCATAAGCGTCATGGCCAGTTTCAGATTGGTTGGTGTCAAGGCGCCTGTCAGGAGATTAACCAGTACATCCGAAGAGTCTGTTAAAGGGTGATCATTGGCAAATAGCGCCTTTCCATCATAACCGGTGTTCGAAAACCCGTTGTTTATGACATCAGCTGCGTCAGTTTCCAACGTGGCGCGTAGACCGCGGCCTAATTCCTGGGCTGTCATTCCTTTACCGCGACCACCCAGAACGCCATACAAATCGTCCTTCGTGAGCTCCCACGTGATGGAATAACCTTTATCCCGGCGTTGCGCTGTGAAAGTCGCTGTGTCACCTTCGTTGATTTCGTCTTCGTTGATTGTGTTACCTTCGGTATTGGTTCCCCATAGGCCGAACGCTCCGATATGCGGATAGGTTTCAGTCGCTTTCACCATGTTTCCGATTTGGAATAGTGCCGGATACTGCTCAGGAACTTGGTTATAGCTGTCGTTAATGATTTTCTTGTGAATCGGAGTGAGCAAGTCTTGAAAATTATCTCTGGTTAATTTCATTTGTCAGTTCCCCCTTATGTCAATTGAACGCGGTTTTTGATTGAAAAATTGCCGCGACTCGGTTTATTTGGTACTAATCCCATAAGCTCCAGTACGCCGCCAGTTGTATCGTCCAAGTCCGCAGAGTATGCATTCAAGCAGTCGAATACGGATCCGATATCAGAAGCTGTCAGCGTAGTCTTTGATCCAGTGGTATTGTGTGGCATTTCATAGACGGACATCGGATTCACATCAATTTTAATAACGTCCGCCGCAGTTACAGTGCCACCGGTTGTTATAGCTTGATAAGCCACGCCCCAGACTGTACCAGCTGACGGTGCATCTCCGATTACACTCGCTTTACCTGTTGTCTTGACCACAAGCGAACCCTTTACAATCGTCTGATTGATATTAACCGGTACATCTTTTAAAATAGGGCCCGATCCATCTAGGCTCCCGGAGTAAACCATTCTTTGTGCCATGTGTCATAACCTCACTTTTTCTTGTTTTTGTAGTAATCCGCTTCCGATATGCCGGCTAATTTTGCAATCGCCCGTTCGTCTGCGGTCAGTTCGATTTTTTGTTTCTTCGCACCTTCACCGCTTGGGGTTGGGTCAATTTTGACTTTGTTCTTCTTGGCTTGGCTGTTCTTCAAACGCTGCTCGACTTCGGTTTCATATTCCTTCATGCGGACTCTGCCGCGCTTGGACATATAGACTTCTTCAAGTGTTTGGCCTGTTCTGGCTGCAATCGGTTCGAATTCTTCCCGGTAATCTTCGATATCTGCAAAGAAAGCGTCAGCTTTGAGGGTTTTAACCTCATTGTCAAACCCTTGCTTTTGCAGCTTCTTCTCCATATCCGTTAGCCGGTTACGGTCCTCGATGCTTGCCAGTGCTTGTTGTGGCGTGATTCCTCTGTCCTTGGCGATTTGATTGGCCTCCAAGATGTCCAAATGCTGTTGGAGCTCGTCCAGATTGGTTAGTCCGGTCATTTTCAGCATTTTTTCGATCAATGGATTGGATTTGCTCGTGGTTTTCGTCGCTTCCTCAAGCTTGGCCTGCCATTTCTTTCGCTCCTGGATAACTGCGTTGGCTGTTGGATTCTTATCCTGTTGTTCTGTTTTAACTGTTGTTTCTTTTGTTTCAGTTCCATCTTTTGTTCCTTCTGCATCCTCTTCATCTTCAAGTTCTTCGTCCAGATCATCATCCTCGTCCGGGATTTCAATAGCTCCGTCATCCGTTTGAATGGGTTCACTCCGCTCGTTATCATCGATTTCAAACGTCTCTCCATCGACCACAACGGTTTGTTCTCCGGCGAATAATTGAAGGTTTAAAGGGAATCTGAATTTTGACATGTAACTTCCTCCTTGGTTTTAACGCGAACCCTCGAATGTGCTATTTTTCGCATGAATAGATAACACGGATGTTTTGGGCGGTCTTTTCTGACCGAAGCATTGTTCTGAGCCACAATGAAGGCAAAAGAAAAAGCCGCCTATTCAGCGACTTGTATAGCTAGTTCCCTTAATCTGGGCTCGCCCCATTGTGGGACATACTCGATTTCCTTGCTGTCCAGGAACGCTCTAAGCTGCGTCTTATCCATTCCATTGAATCGGGAGGTATCCATGTTCGCAACCTTTTCTGTTTCCTCTTGCGGCTGTTCTACGTCTTCTCTGAGGCTTATGGTAAGCACTCGATAAGTGTTGTGTTCTGGCTTTAGCCATAGAACGTATCTCTTTCGGCATTCCGGGCAATCGGCAAAGCTGAAGCTCTTGGCATTCCCGCCGTATAGCCTATGGTCATTCGTTCCAAGAGCTTTCATTTGATTCATCATTGGAACCTTGATATCTCTTGCGGTAAAGGTATGATCACAACACTTTAATCCTAAAGCTTTCATATTTACCTCCTGTATAGTTTTTCTTCCATGTATTCATAGAAAGTTAATGTTGCCTTGAATGTGCGGTGACAATTTGGACAGTGGGACCGCTTTTCTTCTGTCCATCCTTGATCCCTCAAAGCTATTTTCTCGCATCCCGGGCACATTGGATGATTCTTATACTTCACCGGTATCTTATCGATCCATGGGTGCGACAATGCATAACTTAAAAAGTCCTGCGGCGCCAAATCTTCGACATCTAACAATTATATCACCCCTCTCAAAGCAGGAGCCCCGCCTTGTGTCAAGCCTTGTACGTTGGCATTTGGCACTTGGCCCGGAGCCATTGGCCCTTGAATACCTAACTCCATCATCAATTCAGGAGGCAGGTTTTCTTCAACCGGCAGGCCGGCATATTCGCGTATCAATTTACGATACTCCTGTAAGCTTATAGCTTTATCCCTACGCGCTTCTTTGATCAGGTTATATACAAATGCCTTATTGCTCGGTAAACCTGCCCCAACGCTCACCGTGACGTTCAGAGCTATCTTTTTAGTGATAGCTTCACCTTTTTCGTCAGTTAATGGCATGTATTTAGGTGCAGCTTCTGAATTAGGCATCGTTTTCAGGAAATTGGTCTTATACGATTCGTTCGCCGGTATCAATTGCGGTATATTCAACATATCGCTTGGACGGAAGAAATCAAACTCTCCAGGCTTCTCGGTGACTTCGAAGAACTCCTGCTCATCCCAGTAATACATGCAAAGCTCGAAGCAATACGCGAACATATCCGCCATCGTTTCCTCAAGCAGCAATTTAGAATGATTGATACCTTGAGAACCTCCCTGCTGCAACGATAGGGATTCTGTAGCTGTGTCCACCCCTTCTTGCTTGACCCCGTTCATTTGATCACTGAACCTCGTTTGAATCTGCCGCTCCTGGAAAGCTTGATTCCTGCGATTGATCACATATTGAGGCATTGCGGAAGGCTGAACGAGCTTCCAATCTTCTACTGAATCGGCGGTTACGTTTAATCCCGGTTCATTCGTCCACTTATCTGGGTCAATCCCCGAATTGGCGCCAATGATTTTTTGAACATTTCCAGTCATGCGAGCATTGATCCTGATTTGATCATCCAGATCATCAATCAGATCCTGCGTATTGGTCAGTAACTCCGAGCTCGACTTTGCCCACACCGTGCCGTCCCTTGCCATATCCGGTGTTGCAAAGTAGGGGTACAAGGTTGAAGGGAATATCGCTTCCCCTGTCTCATCTTCTTCCTCTTGCTTTTTGGTATCGCTCAGGATCACTCCGCAACCGCTCATTTGAATCAAGCGCAAGCGCAACTCTTTGGTTTTCTTTCCCTCTTCGTTGGTTGACTTCTTCCAGTATCGAGTGAAGATGAACATATGCAGGTAACTGTCATGACTGATTTCGTCAGTGTCCCCGTCCTCCTCGCCGAATAAGAATTCAGCTTCCATCGGATGATATCCCGGTTGGATCGCATCAACCAGCTCTTCGTTGAAGTTGTCACGCGCAAAGGCGAGTGATTTATTGACACCTTCCAAAGCAAACCTGCCTTCTTGAATCTCGTAAATGTCCGTAACAGCTGGATCAAAGAATACATAGGCCGGATGGCAAGTCTTGATAATCGGCAAACCCATGCCATCCAAGCAATCGGGATCAAACAGAACTCTGAATATGCCGGTCCCGTACTTCTTACGCCGGCGCTCATGTACATCCAACTTACGTTTAAGCTTGTTCTGATCCTTCACGAACTCCATTGTGATTCTAGCCCTGTTTGCAAATGGGACGTCACTGGCGCCTCGTGGCGTGGCTGTAATGGCAATGTTCTGCTCGACCAAGTAGCCGACCTGTCCTTCAACATTCGGATTGACGATGTTCGTATTGGATCCCGGGTCGCTGTCACTCTCGGGAGGATGTGCTTCACCTTCCCAGTACAGGTCAATCATTTCCCATTTATCAAACAATCCTCGCGCTTCCTTATCGCCGTGACCGCTGCGGTACCATCGCAAGAACTCTTTGGCTTCTTCGCGCTCGGATTCGCTCATGACCTTCTCTTTCTTGATGTCATAGGCGCTCTGATTGGTTTTGAAGGGATACTCTTTATCTAATTCATTCACTGTTGCAGCTCCTTTCAACATCCCCATTTTTCTTCAATCGGAAATACCGGAAGCCCTACATAGTATGGGACACCTCCAGAAACCACTAAAATTGGTCTATCGCAATCGTCACATCGCCAGGTGTCATCTTCGGCAAAGTGCAGTTTATTTAAATACTCATGATGACCACACTTACAAATAATTCGGCAACCCCAATCAATGTAATTTCCTGCACCTAACTTTACCTTAATTGTTTTCGTTCGATTCATGGGTTACCTCCCCACTTCCACGCCATCCTTTTTCTCGCCTTTCGGTTTGACGGGCGCATACAAATTACTATCCTTCGTCTTGAACCTCGTATACTCTTCCCGTGTAGGCCGTAAAGCATTGCGAAGGTTAGGCTTCACGCGCTTCATCATGACCGTTTCTTCCTGCTGCTTGGCTGAACCCTTAACCTTGACTGTAAAGTAACACAGCGCGTATCCTGCGATGAATACGAGCAGGTATATGATGGACTCGATCATGTCTTTACGACCTCCACATACTGAGCTACATAGCCGCATGCGTTGCATACATGATGGTACATGCGTCTCGGCTTATGCTTTTCAGTCTTCACGAATCCCGAATCATTCTTGGCTTTCACTACATCATTCGATTGGCACGCTACACATTTTGTCATTATTTCACCTTCCTAATTGCGTTTTTGGCTTGCTTCAAGTCTTCCAGTTCGCTTTTGGTATAGAAGCCTTCACGTTCCTTCTGCTTCTCCGGCAGCATGCCGACGATTAACTCTTCAACGTCTGCCATGCAATCAATCAGATCGTCTGTGCGGCCTCGTGGAAACATGGTGAGCTCATCTTCAATCTCTTTCATGTCCTCGCCAATAAAATAAGCTCCGTTCTCGAAGACCGGAGCCAAGCGTAATTCAATTCGATCCTCTTTGGATTGTCTGGACCGTTTCATTTCCGTAATGCCAATGAAGTAATTTTGTTTTCGCATTTCCTCTTTGAGGAAGAATAGCAACGACTTCTGATAGGCCACCGTTTCGATAGTCGACTTCTTTGGCTGATACTTGCGATGTAGCCGAAAGAACTCTTTAATGAACTCGCCAGGCGTCAAATGCTCCCTCACAAACTCGATAGTGTAGCGGTTGCGTTCCTGGTCCACTCCAGTGATCATGAGCACATTGTAGTCGCTGCCCTCACTATCGCCGGCTAAGTCTGTCGTGAGATAGTAATTCAATCTATGCGGCAACGTCTTCCACTTCTGGAACCACTCTCGCTTAAACTTGGCTCTCTCATCATCCACCGGCTCATTGTCATACTGGCATGAATAGATGTACGATCCTTGCTCTCTTCGAATGTCTTTCAAATCTTCAAGAGTGTATTTGTTCGGATAAATCGGCTTTCCATTCTCGATTGCCTTGCGCTTGTAGATCAGATAACTCTCTGGATTCAATTCGATGTCACCGTACAGGTCATTGTAATGCCAACGTGTACCTATGATGTCAATGTATCCTCCTGGCTCCAGCAGCGAGAACGTTGTCTTGTACCAGTTCTTCGTCTTCTCCATCTGTTCTTTTGTTGTTACAGTTTCCTTATTGACAATATCATCAAACTTCATCCAGTCGTAATGCCTGGATGTAAGTGAAGTTTCCGTGCCGGCTGTTTCAATCGTATGTTCTTTGGCTTTACTCGTTCTCAACTCTCTGGGAGCTCGTATAATATCCTCGTTCCACTTCTCCCATTTCTCGCTAGCCCATTCAGGAAACAGCCACCTGAACAATTCGTTCTTTTCGAAATGCTCTTTGATTTCCTTCAGAAACCCTTTTGCCAGTGAGTTAGAGCCCGAACCGATTAAGCCACGCGTGTTAGGGTCGTTCAGAATACGCTTAATGCTATCCCCAACGTTTAGGATCGTCGATTTCAAATGTCCGCGAGGTATTAAGAACAATTTCTTTTTGATATCCTTCCGCTGTACGTTCTCGGTTAGGTCCCAATGCACATTTATATCAAGCGGCGGCGTTTGAGGATTGTTCACATCCCTTAGTATCGCATCACATAAAAAAAAGAGATCTGATTTAGCTCTTTCCCTCAGATACTCCCTTAGCTGCGATTCGGGTAATGATTGCAGATATTCCGCTAATTGTTCCTCTGTCGATTGAATGCTCATGGTCCACCTTCCCGCTTATATCGACCTTTTCTTTAAACATGCCCAGGTACTTACCAATGTTTTCAACCGCTTTGTTTGCACCGCCCGAGTCGAATCTATATTCCCCAGTTTCGTTACCCTCTCGATCCAATACCGGTTCAGCCTGCATACAACGTTCAGCAATCGATTTAAAGCTATCAATTACCCATTGAACACTTATTCCGGTGTCTCTTTCAACCTTTTTGTTGATTTCAGCCTGTCTTCGCTCAATTTCGCTCTTAATGTCTTCATTTGTCATCAGTCTTGATCCGTTTTTGCGCGCTGCATCGTCAGTACATCCATAAACCTTCTTGTAGGCTGCTGTTACATTCTGGCTTCTCAGATATTCATTCACGAACAAAATATGCTTTTCTTTCAAAGCCATTTCAATCAACTCCCCTCATGTATTCACTCAATATTCACTACAAAAAGTATAACGCCGTGTATTTTCCCATATTTGTGAATATTTATTCATTCAAATGTTGATTTTATACGACTTTAACCGCTTTTTATTCGCTTCATCCTCTTTCATCGCTTCGTACACCCATGGCGGCACAATGCGAATCGGCATACTCAATTCAATGCGCTCTGACAGCTCTATTGGCTCTCTCAGCCGTTCTCTTAGTGTTGGGCCTATGAATGGCTCGGCTGCATTTGTTTGCGTCATAGGGCCTGCGTGAATGGGTCTGTTGCTGAATAGTGGATTCATTTCGTCAACTCCCTATATCTCGGATTTTGTGGTGGTTTACGCTTTAAATTCTCAATATCTACCTGGTTGTGCTCGCTTAAATGCTTTAACATCTTGTCTGCGCTTGTTGTGGAATAGCCGCAGTCGCAGGTCTTGTGGGATACTCCGTCGATTAGCTCTACTCGCATTCTATTTGCCCTTGTACTTTCTCATGCTGCCGAATGGCTGTCGTAGCGGCCTTGATGGCGTCCTCAGCGCTCAATACGTCCAGTTCGTACAATTCAGCCACCTTGGTTAATTTGTTGCTCAGGCTGGCCTCAGCACGTCTCTGTAAGGCTATCAATTTCTCTTCCATGTAAGCATGTGGCGGCATCGCTAACCCCATTTGTGCTTCTCTTCCATCTGTTAAATTCATCTCTTATCATCCTTTCTGGGTATGTATGCATGAAAAAAGCGCCTAAGCGCTCTCTGGTTAATCTATTGGAAATTATTTGTATTCTTCTACCTTGATTTCATGGTCCAGTCGTTCGATTTCTTTCTTGACTGCCTTCTTCTTTTTGCTGACCCGTGCCCTTGCTTTCCAAATCCATCGGCCTATCATCTTCTTTCATTCCCTTCTGTTAATCAGCGTGATATCCAGCCATTTCGATCACGAATGCCAATGTTTGCTCGGGTGTTTCGTTTTCATGCGTTTTCGTTGACCTGATGCCCTGCAGGGATTGCATTCTCTTCAAATTCTTGTTTACAACCGCCTTGATCGTGTAGAATGTGCGCGGGTCATAAGGTATCCATTTATCATCGACAAAACCATTTGTGCTTGCGTTGCCAATGTGGCGGCGTTCGTGATCTCGCATACCTTCATACTCAACATTTTGAATAGTTACCCTCTTATCATCGGCGCTTACGATCAGCATGGGCTTGTCCGTATAGGACCAATCCGTGCCACATTTATCAACTCTGAATGCCAATTGTCCGATTAACTCTTTTGGGTACATGGTCTTTACTCTCCCTTCTGGAATGAATCCGAATCGTTCTCGACCTCAACCCAATAACTATCAAACACCCGTTTAACCGTAATATAGACTAAATCCGAATTGTCAGATTCAAATAATTCCTGAACCTTTTGCATTGCTTCCGCTTGATCCGCGCACTTTATCTCTTTTATGTGTTCCATTTGGTCTTGCTCCCTTCTGTTGTAAAAAATCCTCTACGGCCTCCAGGCTAAAGCCTTAAGCTTATTCGGTCGCAGGATTACTTAAAAAGCGTCAAACCTTTCTGCGTGAGGTCATACGACAGCACATGTGAGTAATTTTGGATGACGGTGGCAATGTATTCCTCCATCAGTTTACGGTCTGCAATCAATTTGATGACAGTGTCTCGCACAAAGTGTTCATCGTATTCAACAGCCAATGGTTGGTCGTTACCGTCTATTGGGATTGTTTTTATCTCTTTCTCCAGTTCGATAAGTTTTTCCTGATTGAAGTATAAGTTCATGTCTATCTCCCTTCCCCTAAAAACTGGATTTATTCAAGCAGCTTGTCGCAAAGTTTTTTCCATTCTTCGTCTGCTTTAACCGTGTCCACTTCGCCTGATTGTTCTAAAGCTCTGTAGCTTTCATGGTTCGCTATAGCTTCTCGTAAAGTGTCATCCATCTGTATCCCTCCCGTCCTTAATGCCTGGTATGATGCGCTTTCCTTTACATTTGTGGCACGTTACATGCGACCCGATAAATATTACACCTGTGCCGCCGCATTCATCGCATTGTACCGCTGTCTCTGATGTAATGGGCTCTTGTTCTGCTTCTCCCTCTGATTCAGTGGGAATGGATTGCATGAATGCCTTTAAATCCGCCATGGCGTCCGCATATCCGAAAACTCCGCTGCGTCCTTCTGTCCAATCTATTAACGCCTTACGGCTTACGGTATCCTTTTTATCCATTACTCTCAGATCCTTTCCGGATTAGGCCATTACGCCATCTTTGCTTAAATCCACCCATATTACTGCGCCTTGTGGATGTTTGTATGGGATTGGCTTTTTGAATAGAATCGGCGAACTCATTACCCATACATGTTGTTTGGCATATGGAATATGATTCGATTCAGGTATGCGGTGATTATCGAATCCTTGCCGCAAAGCCGAATCCGTTACATGGAAGCTGTCGGTCAAAACAGCCGTGCCGAATATCATTCCCGTTCCGCTTTTGATCAGCGCTATGGTTCCGCGAGTCTTTGTATTGCTGCCGCGAATCTCCCAGGTCTTCTCCTCGTTCAGGATCATGGTAATCCACGGTTCTTTAATAATGAGCCCTTTCATGTCTCTTCTCCTTTATCCCTGTATCGTAAAAAAATATGAAGTTCCGTCGGCCTTCAGTCGCTTTGTAGCCCTTCGGTCGTTCAAGGGCAAGGTACAAAACCGTGCTTGTCATATAGTCTACGGAATGTTGCCAAATCACATGTTTTCCTTTCACCCTTCTTCAAGTAGACTACTTGCTTGTCGGTAACCTCGATTACTGGGCGTTCAACACAATATCCTTCGGCTGCGCCATATTCACTGAAATAGTATGTCCTGCCTGCTTCGATTTGAGGGTAAAGAAGCTCTTTCACCCTTTGTTCAATTTTGGCTACGGTTGAAGGTTTTAGTTTACTCATGATATCCTCCTTTGATCTTGCATCCCCCGCTCTATAGGAGGGTGTTTATTAGGCTGAGCATTCCGCTTTGTTCTTTGACAGCATTCGCTCAACTTTTTGTTTGTGCCGTTCAGGCATTTCAAATTCATTCCACTTAACAATGCTCGTAGCGCTGGCTATGCAATATGTGTTTTTGATTGTATGCCCATCTTCACCACAGCGACGCTCTGTCTTAATTATCGATGCGCAAAGCTCACCGGCTGTGCCGTGCATCGTCCTGCGAAACCATGTATTTAGCGTACAATCTCCAAAAGGTTTCGTTTCAAGGGTTGTACCATGCGTAGCGACATTAAGGTCCATTGCATCTACTCTCCTTTAAATGATTTGGTGGATAAGGGGAGCTTTTTAGGCTCCCGATTATTTCCTTGGATATTTTGTGAAAACTAATCCCTTTTCGTAGAACGAAACATACCACTTTACGCCGTCAAATTGCATCGTTGAGTAACCGTTTTTATCTTTTTCGGCACCGTGCTTTTCATAAGCTGCTTTCTTCTCCTCATAGCTACTCATGGCATCATCACGTAGTGCACTGTCCGCTTTTCTCCGTCAACTCGGATATCGTTTCGCACATATCCCTGCTTTGTCATTTCCTTGTCATGCAAATCCATTTCCGCTTCATTGTCGTATTCGTATACCTGTTCTTCTCTGATCCATCTCATTCCTTATATCCCCTTTCAGGGAGCGATAGGCTCCCAAATATTTACATTCCTTTACGGCTGCCGTTTCACTGGGTGATTCGGTCTGTCTCGATGGCGCTTTGCTCAAGTTCAAGGGCCCGAAGGCTCCGTGTTAAATTTCTACCTCGACTTTGAATCCAGTTTCTGTTTTGAATTCTTCGATTGCTTCCATGCTTTCGAAGTATCTTTTATAAGTCGCCGGAAGACCGTTACCCCACTGGATTTCATACACCGTTGCAAAGATCATGTTGTCCCACGCTACATTTTTATTAGTTTTCATTCCGTTCATTCCTCCTTGGCGTTAGCCGATTACTTGATATTTATAGTATATACACCGTGTGCACACCTGTCAACAATTATTTTGCACACCGTTGACATACCGTGTATACACCATATATATTATAAGTAATTCAAATTCAGGAGGAATCGGATATGGCAGTTCCACCAGGAACAAAAAAAGTAGTTTTTTATGTAGAAGAAGATATTAAAAACCGTTTAGTCAAAGTATCTAAAGCAGACGGTCACACAGTTTCTAGTTTTGTCGCCAAGATAATTAGAGATGTGGTCGAAGATAAATCCAAATAAAGTTAAAAGCCCACTCGGATTGAGGGGCTTCTTTTTTTGGTTGCATTGGGGTTGGGTTCGTGCGCGACCTCTTCCTTACCGCTAACCTTTACTATGAATTTGTTAAGCGCCTTACATCGTTGCGCGTTTATTTTGCAGAAGGTGATGTGTCCCTCTGCGCGTAAACTTTTGATAATACAATAATATCATGTCAAGATGCTTGAAAACCGCCCAATAACATCCCAAAATCTTTAATTTTCCGTTGTTTTTCGACAGCGCCAAGTCGTTCCTTGTAAGGCGAGAATAGCAGCGAATCCAAGTATTGCTCCGTGATGCATAACGGGTTCAAGCACGCTGTCATGGATTCGAGCGCTATCCGCTGCACGTAATTATACTTGTGTTCCTTGATGTGCATTTTACCGCATACGTAAATGACCGTGTTGTCATCAAAGTACCTCAGTTGTATCAATTGCCGCTGATCATCGTTTAGCGTCAAAGCGGCCCTGCTGATGGCGTCTATGATGGTGTTAAGCTCTCCGACAATCCATTTCAGGTGTCGGATTTTGCCTACAGTATCCTCTTCCTGGATGAACTCCGTTTCGATCCGGTTGGATGGCAGAGAACTGCGGATGTACCAGTTTTCATCAGACCGATAGCGTCTCTCGCGTTCTTCGAGCGAATCGATTGCAATTAAGGCGTTTCTCCGGGCTTCTGCCATTTGCTTATTCTTGTACAGGAGCTTTTTGACATCGATGTTCATGGATTATTCTCCTTTCCGCATCATTTCTTCATTAGTCCGAAAACTTTAGAACAATCAATTACGCCTTTTTCCCAAATGAGGTATCCTTTTCCTTGCAATAAATATGTTTTGTAAGCATCCAGGAGGTCTATATCTGTTTCGATCCAGTACATGCTTGTATTCCCGAACCCATTGAATAGCATCAATTCAAAATTATATTGTGGTTTGTATGTCTTTTCATCCATTACACCACCGCCTCTAAAGCCGCAACCCTTGCCTCTAAGGCACTGTGTCTCTCGTACAGCTGCGCCAATTGCTGATCTAATGGTTTAGGTTCTATCGAGCCTTCTGCCACCACTTCCGCCATATCTCCGTTTCCTTGAACTGTCTGATCTTCTCCGTTGGAGTCGGCTGCCACTTGATTACTCTCGGGAAAGGTTTTTTCCTCAGCTGGCGCTTCCTGTTCTTTAAGCTTTTCTATATTCGGGAATTCATAAACAGGCTCAACATCGGATACATGAGCTACTTCCTTGTTACCTTCGGAGTTGATTCCTTCCACCCAGTTTGCGCCGATGGATTTCACGTTTGCCAGCTGCAATTTGGAATTCACTTTTGCTTTGGCAATTCGATCCTGTAAGGATTCGCTCGGGATGCTTGGCGTGATGTCGATTACTTGCGGCACCGTTTGGAAATTGGCGATTTGCTTCTGTAAGTCAAATATGTGCTGATTCAAGCGCTGGATTTCCTGAACATTCTGCTCAATCGCCCCGTTCCGATCCTCAACATTTTGCTCAAGCGTTTGTATTGAGTATTGCTGAAATTCAACTTGCTCCGCCAGTTCGGCATTCACTTTGAGGTAATCAGCAACTTCTTCTTTCGCTGTATCCAATTGCCTCTGAGTTTCCAATCCCTGAACGGACAACAACCGGATTTTTTCATCCTTCTCAGCCAATTGCCTCTGGAATCCGGCTATCAATAGGCTCTGATTTTCATCGACCGCCTGATCAACCATGGAGTTGAATTCCTGAATGGCTGTCGTATTTTCCGTGAGTCCTAATACCCGGTCCATTAATTCCTTGAGGTAAACTGCATCCCTTATGTTGAGTATGGTTTCCTTCAATCCGCCGATTTGTTCCGCTGCAGCTGTTTCCGCCCGCAACCTGTCCTGCTCTGCCCAATAGGGGATAGATTCCTCCAACTCTTTGGTATACCGCATTTCCTCATTCCGAAATACGGTTGTGTCTACGCCAAGTCCCGCATTCGCAATAGCCTCTCTCATTTTGTCTCTATCGTCGTGAATTGCCTGTAATTCTCTGTAAGTTGACATTGTTTGACCTCCAAATGTAGTTTTATATAATTTTGTACCTGTAAATCAATTCGAACTTTTCCTTTTGATCATTCCAAATACGTTCTTTTTTTACTTCTACCTTTGATTTATCACCGACTCTTTTATTCGGTTTAAAAACAATGTCTTTTTCCCTCAGGACAACGGACTTTTCATTCGCCAACTGTTTATTCAGCCCTATGTGCCAATCCTGTGCAACCTTGCTTTGTTTTTTGACATTTTCCGTAGGTGTTATTATTTGCAGATTGCATTTTCTATTGTCCAGAGTGTTGTGATTTATGTGATCTGGGACCATGCCTTCCGGGCAATTGCTAACTAATCTGTGCAGCCTGTAAACAACTTTATTAATACAACCATTTACATACGCTGTATTCGCACCTCTTTTCTTGTCGAGACATACTACCCAATTAACATGACCAATATTGAGGACTTTTTCCAAATCATCAGTATCAATTACGGTGACAAGCCCATACTTTTTTATGTGTATTTCGGTAATATCTCCTTTGATCTCATAAAAATTTTTCATTAGTCCTCCTTACAGCAAATAATGATATTTTTATAGTAATATATCAATAATTATAACATATTTTGCTTATTTATACCCTTTTATTAAATTGTTCCACAACATTTTTCGCATTGATTTTTCCACTGCGCCTATCCGATTTTTGACCAATCTTCCTCGTTTTCCGTGTGCGTATCCGTGTTCATTTCTTCTTTTTGACTTTTCCATTTAACCACCTCCTCCTAAGAATCTCGTAATGACCTTCTAAACCGCTTGTTTATCCTCGGCAGGTCTTTGTTCCAACTTTGTATTTAAATCGATCTGTGGCGATTCCAGACGTCTCAGAATGTACGTGATACTGATAACCTGCTTGCCACTTTCCTGCATCTGCTTTAATTCGTCTGTTAGGTTCATTTCACGCCTCCCTATGCAAAACGGCCTTCCCACCTTTGGTGACATACAACTGATAGGATCTATTCCCGCGCTTGATCCTAAAGAACACTCTGCCTTGCTTATCCTCCGACATACAGATCAGTTCCGCGTCATACCATTTCAAACCATGTTCGGTGCGTGTAATCATGCTCACGCCCCCTTTCTCATCAATCCGCTAATCTCCATGTCAATCAATGTCATTTCGACTTGGCTGCATACGGATTTTAAAACTTGCTTGCCTTCATGCTCTCCGGTGACCACATACCATTCGTCCGGTTCGCCGCTGTCGGCTACGATTACGGTTGAGCCGATCTTGTTGGCGTACCAGTAGAATTCATTGGGGCAGCTATTGATTTTTACTTCGTAGAGTTCTCCGCCTGCTCGCATAATAATCTTGCCTCCCTTATTTGATCAAGCCAAATTTTTCGCATTTCACGGTTTGCGGCGTCAATTGTCCGCTGCCATTCAATCTGCGTTCTTGGCTTCTGTTCGTGAATGTATTTCTGGTTGTCCATGCAATTTAACAAGTGTTCCAATTTGTCTGCGTCAACCGTTACCGTTATCATCCAGTTACCTCCTTGATCTCGATTTCAATTTGCGCGCGCATCCCATACATTTTCATTTCCGAGCTTTGCACGACTTGGCTATCATCATTCCAAGCTATGCCCGTTGCTGCATCGAATACCCCTTTGATCATGTTGTCGATGTCCGGCTTTTTCGTATGCCATTCTCCAGCCTGTTCCGGTTTCATTTTTTTGGTCATTGGCATTACAAAGAGTACGTTGACGCTGACGGGTCCGGTTAATGGCTCTTTGATTTTTTCGTGCAGTTTCCAGGCTATAAAATCCTTGTAATGCCGATACCGCTGCGCGGCCTCGTCTTTGAATTTTTGGCGTTGCGTTGTTCTGACTGCGCCCATCGGTTCAATATCGATGATTAATTTCAATTCGCTTTCCTCCGATGCTTCGCACCCAATTGTGCATCCATGATATAACCGGACTTCTTCATGCGCTTGGTTGCGATATTGTTCAGGTGATCCTGTATCTCTTGCGGGTACTCGTATATCATTTTCGTGATGCAGGGGCTTGGCTGCTCCCTCGGGTAATAAATCGGCTGAGGGACTGGGTAATGGGTTTCATGGATCATGTTTTCCGGCTCCCCTCCCAAAGCGCAGTGACCGCAATAGCAGCCAAGAAAGCAAATCCGACAAATACCGAATGCTGCCCGTAAGTCATGATCTTTTTACCGGTTGCCGTGTACGGCCTCATGGCGAATTCAAGGATGAGCAGCCATTTGCAGAGCCAAGAAAAGCAATAGGTTAGAACAGCGAATAGGACGATAAACTTTAATTGTTTCATGCCGGGATCCCCTTTCCAGGATAAAAGGGATATGGATTGGGTTTGGGTGCTTTCTTTTTCATGGTGTCACCTCCGCCGAAGATTCGTAGATGTTGCCGATTACTTCAACCGCGTTTAAATTGTCAGTTCCCAGCTCTATCCACATCCTGCAAGAATTGAATGGAGTCCAACAAGCTGATGCGTCACTATACGCAACTTGTTTAATATGCTCGATATCGCAAAAGTGGTCAGAATAGCCGCCCATGATTTTGACTCGAACAATATCCCCTTCGTAAATCTCCTTGCCGTTTTTGTCCTTTAAGCCTGTGTATTGATAACTCGGAATATCTTGTGCACCGTTTCCCGTTAGTGGACTTTCAAAAATTGCTCCGTTTATCCCGATTCCCCAGTAATGCCATTCGCCATTGAATGGTTGTCTGAACTTAATTTCTCTCATCCCGTCTTCTTCCTCCCCTCAACTGCTTCCACATGTGCAACATCGCAGTATACATTTGCTGCTATTCGTTCTTTTGCCACGCCAGCTGCTAAATGCTGCCGGATATAAAAGATGTCTTCGTGGTCGAGATAGTCTTCAACCAGGTTGGGGCGTTTGCGTTTTCGCATTGGTTTGTCGGTTGTCATGTCAGCACCCCGTATCCGATCAGCAGCGATATGATAAATATCCGGGTGTAATGCACCGTCTGATCAATCTCGATAAGGACGAAAAACGGTAGTTTGCTGATATCGAAACCTTTGTTTCCGACAATATTTTCAAGCGTGTCCTTGTACCAAAGGATGGGTAAACGGCTGTCGATGATGTAATGCTCGATAAAAGTTATCAGGAAAACAGCCGCTGCAAGCCAGTAATCAAAGGCGAATAACGTTAAGGCCGCAATTGTCACCGAATATACAAAGCAATGTTTGGTTCTGGCCCATGACCACAGTGCATTTGCCTTGTTCTGAGCCTGCATATCCGTTTGGAAAAGGTAATCCCCGATTCGGTGACCGACAAACTGTAAGATAAATGCTGTGCAAAATAAGATTAAATTCATATTGCATCCTCCATTTTCGCTTTTTTAGCCATAGAATCCGGCTTTTCCACAAGATTTAAATCTGCAAAGAACTTCTGGATCTCGGCGTACCGTACCCGATCCTCCGGTGTTACTCTCCCGGCATCCATCCGCTTTTCGATTTCGTGCGCCTCCTCTGCCATGTTTGCTTTCTTTTGTCGTAAAGTGACTCCCATTTGACTCCCCTATTTCTTTGTTTTTAGATAATCTGCATAGCCTGGTAATGCGGCATGAATGTCCATCGGTGCAAAGTCTGGCTTGCTTGGTTGCTTATGCCTCCGTCCGAAGTAGTTAATCATGTCGTTTGTAAACTTTTGTGCAGCAGGGCCCTTTAAACCCTGCTCCTGTAGCTGCTTCTCAATCCATTTGCGTTCGTCCGGTGTGATCATCGCCTATCCTCCGTCCCAGTGTCCTTGCCGTCCAGCCTGCGGGCTTTTTCGAGCATTTCTGCTCGTTTTTCAGCGGTTATCGGATTGCTTTTTGGCACATCCGCGATAATGGGAATTTGTGGCTTTCGGCTTAATCCTGATCGATTGTCGCGTTGTGATTTCGCTTGACCACCTTGTACAACAATTAACTTTTTATCAAGGTTATTCTTGTGCCATTTACGGATCATTAAATTGTGATCCTTATAATCTTTGATTCTTGTCGGCTTTTGGGTGAACCAGTAATTTATATCCTCTATCAATTTTTCAACGATAGGTTCGGATAAATCTTTGTTCAGTTTTTCAAATTGTTCAATCGTTAAAAGGACGTGTTCACCGTATAATGTTTTAATTACTTTGTTTTCTTTATTACCTTGTTTACTTTGTTCTTGTGTGGTCGCTCGCTGGTCGCCTGCTGGTCGCTCGCTGGTCGCTCGTTGGTCAGTCTGCTGGTCGCCAAAGTCCATTTCTCCTTGCTGTGACTGGTCTGGCTGCTGGTCACTCTGCTGGTCGTTTTTTACGTGGTACTTCGCAAAATTGACCACTTTGTATACCGAACACTTGCGGTACTTATTTACGACCTCGATCATTCCGTCTTTAATCAGCTTTTCAAACAGCGTTCGAATACGTCTTTCGGATACTTTCAGGCGGTCGCTCCATTTGATTCTTCCAAAGACGAAATGACCGTATTCGATAGTTACAAGCTCGCCCTCAATGAGTTTTTTTTCAGTTTCCTTGCTGTAGCGAGTCCGAAGTAAAATCTCAAACCAAACCTTGAAATACTCGGGATCTTGGTAAATCCAATGGTGTTCTATCTCTCGGTCAATACCTATGAAAGCCATTCAATATGTTCACCGCCGTTCCTTAAGATTCAACAAATTTTGCGCAATCTACCAACGGAAAATCTCGATTTTTTCAGCAGCTATTTTTGCTTCTTCGAGCGTCGTGAACACATTCTTAGGAAGATAATTTCTATTTCCAGAAATGTAATGCCTTACAT
Source organism: uncultured Micavibrio sp. (assembly GCA_964624435.1). Lineage (GTDB taxonomy): Bacteria > Pseudomonadota > Alphaproteobacteria > Micavibrionales > Micavibrionaceae > Micavibrio_A. The sequence goes on from CAZUYV010000001.1 coordinate 28,446, forward strand.
TGCCGTTCCGAAATAGACGGACTTCAGTAATTGTAATTTTAATGACCTTTGGTTGCTCGAATTGCCCTGTTTCGCTGTTGAATTTCTTGGAAACAGAATATACCTTGCTACCAAGCGCAATTGGTAAAATAATCGTTTGTTCCATGCCTACTCACCCTCCCCCAATGAATCCCACCAAGTTATAACCGCCGCTATTACCCCTGCCGGAAAATGCCGCATTCGCTCCCATAAGGTCATTAGTACGTCCTCGCAATCGTGTTGATAATGCCCTCAATCACATTGGCCGTAGTGTAGTTTTTATTTGTGAGTGCAGCTGAAAACGCATTGTTCAGTTCCTTTACGGCTATTTCTGTAATAGCCTTGAGAGATTCAATTTGATCTCTTAATTGTGATTCAATCCGTATGCTTTCCTCGCTGTACCCTTCGTGAAATTCTTTTTGATTCGCTATTTCTTTCCTGAGAGATTCGATTTCTCCCTCGGATTCAGTTGAGGGGAAAGCATCTGCTTCGATTTTTTTAATCACGTAGTCAAGCGCCTTTCCAGATTGTGACAGTTTGTTTTCTTCATAGTTTGCGTAAAGGAATTTCAACAATGCTTTCCGGCTCACTAATTCACTCATTTATTTATCTCCTTCCTGTAACTAAGAGTTCAAGTACAAAGCTTTCAACTTCTCATATTGGATTTTTAAGTCTGTTATTTCTTCCTTTTGGGATTCGATTAGCTTTTGTTTGTCCTGTAAATCCAATAGTTGCAATCGTTTTACTTCCTCATTGCCTCGAATATGGGTGTTCATTTGTTCTTGTAGGGATTCGATAGTGGCGATAAGGGAAAGAATATCCTTTCTTGCCAACTGGATAATATCGAATAGGCTTCCTTCGGTGAATGTGATTATTTCGCCAGTTGAACGTTGCCAAAACGTCTGTATATTCATTTCATCACTCCTTTAAAAGTATTGGGGCGGCCTCCGGGCTACGCCCTAAGCGGATTCGTTCGGATCGGAGGCCTGCGGCAAAGATTAATTCAAGTTCAAAGACACAGTATCTTCGATCTCAGCAATACCATATTCAACTTGGCTGCCATAATGTTTAACCTGCTCGCCAAATTCTTCCATGCGTTCCTTAGCTTCTTTCCGATCTCCATAAAAACCAAATCCATCGGTTCCGTCTGCATAGCGATAGAAAAACAGATAATTCATGCTATTTCCTCCCAATTTTTACGATGATGTTTGATGTAAAACAAAAGCCTTGGCTGCCATAACTTTTTGTTTTTATGGACAATTGGGTTATGACAGAATACACAGAGTTGAACGCAGTTTTCTAAGATGTATAAACCTCGCGGATAAATGACTCGATGGATCTGCAAGCCGCCTTTCGGTCGTCCGCAGAGTAAACACCAGTCTCCGTCCCGTTCAATGATCTGTTTGCGGAGCTTTTTCTTGTTGGTGTTCGGGTTTTCCGAATAGCTCGCAAGCTGCGATTCCTTTGTGCACGTATATGCTGGTTGGTTAGCTAAGGAGTGTATGATCATGTTAAAAATCCAAATTGTCAGTATCTATTGGTTCACCGTCACCTGTAATATCGATGATTTCGCTCATGTCCTCTGCAATTTCGGTCTTAATGGTTTCATCCATGGCAACCTTGTTTTGGATTTCAACTGAGATGGGCATGTATTTGACAAGCGCCTTGATCACCGTCTTTTTCGCCATTTCGTCAAATTGGTCAACCCAAGGGCCAAATTTTGCGGTTTTTGAATAAAGGTCGCGATGGCGTTCAATATCCGGTTTGCCCATAACCAAAAACGAATAGCCGCCATTCTTGAATTTCGCATAAGCGTAATAGAGGTACACCGCGCCCCTGTCACCTTCCAGCTTCGGGATGTGCTTTAGGTTTTCATTTAGCCCATATTCAAACTCAAACACATCATTTTTGTGTACGGCATGGGCAGCAATGCTGGATATTTCCCCTGTACGGCGAACCAAGTCCAGAAGCCCTTTGTAGCCAATCTGGAATTGTGCCTCCTGCTCCCAATATTCCTTGCCGTTTTTGTCTTTTTTCTTGTTGTTGTAAGGAATCAGGTAAGCATGTCCCAACACTCCCGGCTCCAATCCCAATTGCGCGCACTGCATGACCGATGCTAAGAGAGAAACCGCCGTGCAAGCCTTTAGCTTGGGATTGGTTTTAATCGCTGTTGTGGCGATCCTGAGAAGCCGATCTGGCGTCATATGTTTAGGGATGGCTTGTTGAATGGCTGGCATCATATCCTTAAAAAGTTGGTCTATCGTCTTCCCTTCCCTGGTTCCTGCTTTGGCTTTTTCCGCCAATTGTGCATTTAAGTTTGTTTGATCCACAGACATTACTCTTCGCTCCCAACTGCCCGGAATGACCGGACACCTTTTTTATTTGCTTTCCAAGTGAACTTTAATTCACCTTGCCAGTACGCTTTTTCCTTATGCCCCATCATGCCCTTGATTTGGTTTTTGGCAGTCTCCTTCGCCATCTCTGCAACCGCCATTGCTCTATCTGCATCGTGGTAATCTTGGATAATGGGGTAAGCTTCCTCCGGTAAATCTATGCACGATTCTGCTATGGACTCGCGGTAGGTTTCTTTTAAATAATCGCTGTCCTGATGTGAAAAGGCGGGAGGTATTTTAGCTAAAACGTGGTCATGCCAGAAGTCATGCTCAATCTTGATTAAGCTCTGGATTAGCGCTTCATCACGCTCTACCACGCGCCATTGAAAATCCCACCCCCCGATTAAAACCGCTATATACCAGCGCTCTGCCCCCGTGACCGCCATGTAATGATTACACTGCAAAACGTACTCTGTAGGCGCTTGTGTGCCCTCCCAATCCCCCCTGCAATATTCTGCTGTGTTCTTTACTTCAAGCCCGGCATTCTGCCCTGGAAGCCAGCGGTCGATATTGGCTAACATGTGCGGATGTTGCTTATGCTGAAAAATGGCATTCTGCTTCATGACCTTCATGCCCGTTTCTTCTGCGAACCAATCTGCGACAACTGGCTCCAAGATGCGCCCGGCTTTCATTTTGGGGTTATCTTCAATCGGAGGGATTTCCCCCAGCTTGTCCAGAAAAACCTCTATAGGCGACTTATAGCGGCTCATACCGCATATAGCAGCAATATCAGATCCACCCAAGCCAGTACGGCGAACGTCAAGCCATTCCTCATGGGATTGATTTATAGTTGAAACCAATCTAAGTGCATTCATATGGTCACTCTCCCAAATGTGTTGTATAATTGCGGTATACCTTTTCCAAAGGGTTACTCGGTCGCTGCTGATACAGCGGCTTCTTTCTTGTGCTGATTCCTCAATAGGATGATAGTCATTAATCTGTGAAGATGGAGCCGCCTAGCCATTTGCAAATAAGTCACCCTTCTATCCCCTTTACAGTAAGACCTTGGAGTTTTAACACGGTTCTAATTGCTTCCATGGACTCCGATGCTCCTGATTCCCTGCATTCTTCGTAATAATCACTTAGCCGCTCTCTCCACATAAAATTTAATTCCTCAGTTACTTGGCTCATTGATTGCTCCTTCCAGACATTTTCTTGCACGCTTGCCTTCATCATGGAGAACTTGTCGTCCTTGAAATAAATCGGGATCATTGGTTTCAATCACTTCTGCGTAATTGAATGGATTTGCATACCATTCAAGAGTCTTTTGCATTTCCTTAAATTGGTGTTCAATTTTAATCAGATCATCGAGCAATAATTTCTCACGATCTTGTGAAGCTTTGAGTAATTCCATTGCAGGTTTTTCCGCTTTATCCATGTAAAAGGACAATTCTTCAAATGTGTATAATCCGTCTTTCATTCCGTTTTCTCACCCTCCGATAAAATAAAATGCTTTACCATGTCCGATCACGTAATGGAATGCGCTCCAATTGGTTTTTCTTCTTAATAAACTCGCTCTGAAGGGCTTTGAACATGTCGGGATTTCCCTTGCCAGCCTGTACCAATTCCAGACGCATACTGTCCAACTGCGGCATGCTTTCGCAGTCTTTGATTTTCTTAATCAATTGATTCATTTGTAATTTCTCCTTTGAATTTGATTTTGCCGAAGGCCATCAATCGACTGAATATGCTTAGTGAAACGGAGGCCGAAAAGGTTTTTTAATATTGACCTAAATCTGCTCCGCTCATGCTGCGACCCAACTTTTGCACATAATCAGGATCAACATTTTCATCTAAATCTATTAATCCTCCGCCGCATTTACATGTAGTCAAACAATTCAGTTCTACAACAAGCCAATCATAATTACGTTTGCATATTGCACATTTAAATCCCGTCATGACGCTATAGCCTCCTTAACTTCATAATCCGAAATATCCTCACAAACTACTGTGCCGCACACTTCACATTCACCAAATCGGTTATAAGCTGTTGTATGACTCTTACAAGTAACACAATATCCTTCTGGTACACTATCCCATGGGTTCATGAAGCTATAGCCTCCTCATGTTCAGCATCCAAGCTGAGGCGTTCGTATCCATCCGCCAGTTTGCCGAAAAACGTTTCGTTATCGACATGTTTCATAAGCTCCGCTATCTCCAAATCCCTCGCTGCTAACCTGTTTTCATAGTCAGCTGCCATTTGGCGTAAGCCCTCGATAGCGCCCTCCAGATCGAATTTAGCGAAGTCCAGTAGGCATTGCATGGATACCAACGGGGAACACGTTAAATTGTCTTGTAGAGCTTGTAATACGGTAATAGGTGGTTTATTCATAGAATTTCACTCCATTCTCTTCCAAGTTTTCAGCCTCGTAACGATAATCGCACCACGCCCGAACGAACTTTTCTCCCTCTTCTGTTTCCAAATAAATGTTGTTCGCCCAGCCATCCAGTTCCATATCCCAACGGGTATGTTTGGTAATTATGATGTAGCCGCACAAATCGCCTTTCTTTGCTCCGTTTGCCGTGTCTCTTGTTTCAAATTGCTTTTCGATATGTGATACATCTGCCATGGGAATGATCATAGTTTTTCCGCTGAAAATGGATTCGCTGATTTTACCTTTTGTCATTTCAATTCCTCCCTCTTTTGTTTGAACCACTCAAAATCCTGTTCGTCCTCCAGAGTTTCGCCGGATCGAATGACGGACCGCAAAAACCCTTCGTACATAGTGCGAGCAATATTCTCTGAATTAAGGACATCATTCTCCTGTACTAACATCCGGTTACGTTCGTTAATGGCTCGGTGGGAGGAAATCAAATCCTCGACTTGTCCGTGATCGCGTTGCGTAATGTTCTTTCCTTGGAAAAGGAGTTTATAATCACGCTCAATCGCCCGTATTTCTTCCTCCGTTAGTATCTGATTAGTCATGATTGACACCTGCCCATGAACTGAATTTGCTTTTTAACGATAATCGTTTCCTCATTGTGAGTGAGTAAGTTGTTCCATCCGCGATCCATCTGCCAATAATTAGTCGTCCTAACAAATTGAACCCCTTTTTCCCATCGCTGCGCCAATCCGTGGTAAACTTCATCGGCGTAAAGGAAATGTTGTATTCCACAAACTCCATGTGGTTTAGCTCGCTCTTGGATATTGTCCATCTGTAGAGGCTCCTTTCAAAAGGTGTTGTAAGGCTATTCCAATGGCTTCTGCAAGCCGATGACCGCTGTCTCCATCGCTTGGGTCAAGTAAATATGAAATGTATTCTTCGCTGACGGTGTCGTATTTCGTGAGGTGTTCCAAGTGGCTTTTGTGGTGTTGGAGTAATTGCGCTGCCTCTGCATCGGACATTTTTGAGTTACTCGTGGGTATCATGCTGTCACCTCAACGTTTCTGAAAATATCGTTGAATTTGTTGACCACAGCGCCTATTTCCTTGTTCTTCTCACGCTCAATATCCCTACCGATTTCCGCTTGCTGCTCGTCATATTTGGCGATTTCCTTTTCGAGTTTCATGATGAATTGCAGGATCGGTTTAACCCATGTTCCTTTTTTTGTCCAACCGTATGATTCAGTCCAACCGGGTTGCCCACTTACAATTCCATAAACCTCAATTTTTTCACTTCCATCAATCAGCCAAATTTTAAATGTATCGCCGCGGGCGTGATGATCAAGCAAGAAGTGGACAATGCCCCATTTATAAATTTTATGTGCATAACCACCATACTTATTGATGAATTCTCGCGAAACATCTTCTAGACTGTCGATAAACAATTTTTTATTTCCGGCTTTATGAAAAATGCTGTGATACTTTCTGGCTCCGTTCATCTTCATTCTCCTTTGGTTTTATATTAGGCTGATTCCTTTTTGGCCTGCTCTGCCGCTTCAATTGCCTTTTTCCGTTCAACTTCCGCCTTGATCTCTGCGAGTTTATGATGATTGGGCCCTATTTGAGTGAATTTAAGCATTTGGGTATCTCCTTTCCGCGTTTCGACAACCTTTTTATTTACTTTGTGAGATAGTTGTGATATGAAAGGTTAGTTGGCTATTTTTTGGCCTTTGAACTTATTGATAAAGTACACTTGGCCTTTTCCAGTTATTTTGGGAGTGCGTGTAATGCGTATGGTGCCGTCTGAACCGTTGCGTGATCCGGTCTTGACTTCCATTAGTTTGAGATCCATTGAGCGTTGTGTGGGCATGTTATACTGCTCTCCGTGGCTCATGAGGTATCCTTCTTTGCGGAGTGTGATGAATAGGCGATTTTGACCGATGTCGATACCGTTCTGCTTCAGCAGTTTAGCGAGTTCGCCGACAAGGATTGAATCATTTGAGATTTGGAGCGATTCTGCGAATAGTTTTAATGGCTTGTCCGCTTCAATTTGAGCTTCCAGCTGCTCGGTCTTCTCGACTTGTCCGACAAGAGCAATTAAAGCTTCTTTGTAGTTCTGGGGTAGTTGGGGATTTTGTTGATACGATCCAGTTATGCGAATTTGAGGCAAAACTTCGTGAGTGATCCAGCGTTTGAATGCTTTGGCTTCGGGCTTGCGGCTACCTAAGATTAAGGTGTACATGCCGTATTCGTTAACAATATGGACTTCTCCCTGACGACCTATGTTGAACATAGACCGTTCATCATCTTCTAATCTGGCAATTGCTTGCGTTGGATTAGAAATTTCTAAGATGTCGCAAAGGTCTTTAGCAACCATCCAAGGTTGCCCATTAATGATTACGGTGCGAACTTGTGCGCCTTCATACATAAATACTTGAGTTAGCATTTTCATCATCCTCTCAATTAGCTTGCTTCAATACGGGGCATTTTTCATCAAAAAAAATCTGCCAATTGAATTTTAACGCCTTTGCAATCTTCTTTGCCACAGATACACTTAAACCTTTGCCACGTTCAACATTGGAGTAGGCGCTTCTGCTTATTCCAGCTAACATAGCAACTTGTTCTTGTGTGAGCGACCCTCTTTTTTCTATTAACCACAACCGTTCAACCATTCTTATCACCTCCGATTGGCTTCATATTGAAGCACCTTATGACATAAATATAATGCTTCGTAACGAAGCTGTCAAGCATTACTTTTACTTCTTTTTGAAGCATCTGTATATGATTCGAAATGAAGCCATTATAATAGTATTTTGAAAGGGGCTGAAGCATTGTGATTGGAAAAAAGATTACTGAATTAAGAAATAAAAAGGGGATGACGCAATTACAAGCTGCTAAGAAATTAAAGATGCCCAGGAGTACCTACTCTAATTATGAGCTAGACAAAAGAGAACCGGATTTTGAAATGGCGCAGAAATTGGCTTCATTCTACGAAGTTTCAGTGGATGAATTGTTGGGGAAGCCCGAAGTTTCCGCACCTAAACAAGAAACGGAGGCAGATGCTAAACGGAGAAAGGCAATGGAATTATTGGCAAAAATTAAAGATGAAAACCTGGAGCATACTTTGTTTCTACTAAGACAACTCAACAAGGAATAGCCAATCCTCCAACCTATGGAGAAACGAATGAGGATTGAAAATGGCGAACGATTACAAAGATGACAGAATCGATATGAGAGAATTGGACGATGCCTTTAACAAAGTCACCGAAAAGAGAATTGAAACGGAGCGCGAAGAAAAGAATGTAGTCGGTGCAGCTATTCTGATGACAATCGTCTATTCGATAGTGACTACTGTTATTTATGGGATGTTTTTTTATCGTGGCGGCCTGATAGAGGTTGGTGTTGGTGGATACCTTCTCGATTTAATCGTAATTGGATTTATAGTTTATGCCGTCACTTACGAGCAAGGAAAAAATAAACCTACAGAAATCTTCTTCGGGACAATCCTTTTGACTGGAGGAGACGTGTTAGCAAAGTCTTTTATTCTCTATCCTACAATCATTGATATTTTAGGAATGAACTAGCAAATACCTCAACCGATGGGGAAACAACAGAGGTTTTAATATGAACGAGACAGGTTACAGGCAAGGATACTATATAGGACTTTTCGGAAGATTTCTATGGCTTTTTTTTATTTATTTTTTGATACATTCAATGATACTTTATACTTTCGATGTTAATTGGTTTACTTATTGGGGATTATCAGTAATCTTTTCTTTTCTAATCAATACCTCAATGCCAATGGGGCAATCGTACGCTTTCTTAAGGCATGGATTTATATTTTTTTGTTTCATACTTTCTTATAATTACATCTCTTATTCTCTAATATCAGATTTGTACAGGTTCTTTGCCCCGCCAACATTTTGGCAAATTTTATTAATTGCAAGCATCCCATTCGGAATAGCGACATCGTTTGGAAGATACGGAAACGGTACTTACAGCAAAAACATTGAAGTGATTGGTAATTTTATATTGTTAATATTCTTGGCATTGGGATTTGTATTTTACTGGTGGAAAGGTGCGGTAGTATACTTGGTTTTTCGTATTTTATTCATCTTTGTTGAAACCCTTGTTGCAAACTATATGCTAAATCACTTTAGGGATGCGAATGAGTCAAACTATCGCATTGAGCAATAAAAAAGCGCCCGAAGGCGCTAATCACTTTCATCTATGTAATCGCCAGTGTCAGATGCGGTATGTAGGATATGAAGCAGTTGGTCTAATTTACCCTCTTCCGTTGTTAGAATAATTAAAGTAATCTCATCCCGTGCGCTGTCATTCATCCGCATCATCACCTTATCATATAGTCGCAACGAACATTAAATATGGAAACAAATGTTCGATCCCTCTGGGACTTTCATTATTGCATGTCCCGAGTATTTTGTAAACTATTTTCTAAGCAATTCGACACAAAACGATTACTATGTAAAGGGTGGTAACTTGGCTCTCCGTTTGGGGAGAAGCCGCGTTAATGAATTCCTTAAAAAGAGGGGATATTCCCAACTCGATTTAGCGCTTCACCTTAACGTCACTGAGGGTTACATATCGCAAGTATGTAATAGCACCGCCAATCTATCAGTCTTCAAAATGAAGAAAACGGCAAGGTTTCTTGGCTGTAAGATGGACGACCTCATTGACTGGGATGAAGAAATATTCAAATAACGCGGATGTGAGCTTTTAAGCTCCTCCTCCCCAATTGAGTTTAGTCATTAGTAAAGAAAAAATCAAACAGAGACGAAAAAACCGCTAAAATAGCGGCTACAAAATATGAATGCTCTCGATGAGAAAACGTTTACAATGTACCAATCAGTATAGCGTTTAACATAAATATTTACAATAGTTTTTTCGACATAGTCTGACATACCCATGTTATATATTAGATTGGAGGAATATTATGAAAGCAGCTGCATATATTAGGGTTTCGACTGACGAACAAGCACGTCAAGGCTACTCTTTAGCCGGACAAGAAGAGGCTTGCATACGTTATTTAAAGGAACATAATCACGAATTGGTAAAGTGTTACATAGATGATGGATATACTGCCAAGCATACGAAACGTCCGGCTCTACAGGAAATGTTAGAGGATATCCGGCAGAAGAAAATTAAGTTTGTTGTGGTCTGGAATTCGGATCGATTAACCCGTACCACGATTGATGGACTGACCATGGTTACCCTGCTATTCAATCCACATGGAGTGGGCTTTGCATCCGTTACAGAGGACATTGATACATCTACACCTGACGGTATGATGATGTTTACTATACGGCTTTCATTGGCTCAGAGAGAGCGCGAAAAGATAGCGGAACGTGTATCATTGGGACAAACCCGAAAGGCCAAGACGGGGAAGCGTGTGCACCTGGGAGCCATATTTGGTTATGATGTAATCGACGGAAAATTGATCATAAATGAAATCGAGGCGGAAGTTGTCAGGCTTATTTTTGACCTCTATGTGTATAAAGGCTGGGGCTATGGTAAAATCTCAACTTATCTCAATGATGAGGGAATGAAGGCTAAGAAAACCGTCTGGTATGCCTCTACAGTTAAAGGTATCTTATTGAACGTTACGTATGCCGGATATAACGCGCATACTCCGGTTGGCGGCAGCACGACTATAGAAAAAGGCGAACACGATCCAATCATTTCATTGGAGTTGTCGAGCATGGCGATTAGCCAGCGCACCAGACGCGGCAACCAAGATATGAGCCGATCCAGCTTTAACTATCCCTTCTCTTCTATCGTCAAATGTGGCGAATGTGGAAGTTCTTACACGGCCTATTACACCAAGAAGCCAAAGGACAAAGAGAAATATTGCAATTACCGCTGCCAGAATAAGAAATCGGGATTGTGCCATGCTTCAGACATTGCCGGGATGAAGTTGGAAAAGCTCTTTTTTGACTACTTTGACCGCGAGGAAAGAGAGGTCGAAACCTATGTACCCGAACTATCTAAAGATGAGTTGAAGGAAATAGACAAAGAGAAAAAGCGAATAGAACGAGAAATGAATAAGCTGAACTCTCGCAAAAGTAATTTATTGGATCAACTCGGGGATAACATCATTACAAGTGCAGATTATACATCGAAGGTTGACGAAATAAGCAACTCGCTAAAATCACTGAAAGAGAAGCTAGATTCATTCGTGGATGTCTCGCCTAAAGAAGTCGTTTCTAAAGAAAGTGTTGTTGAGATGGTCGAACAACTACGGGAAGATTGGAAATACATGGAGGATAAACAGAAGAAGTTTGTCATTCAAATCATGTTTAGGCGCATTTTGATCAAGAAGATCGAAGACGTGTGGACAATCAAGGAGTTAATTGCCATGTAATATCGGGTTAGCCGGATTCGAACCGACGGCCTCATTCACCCCAAGAATGCGCGCTACCAAGCTGCGCCATAACCCGTTAATCCGTTCTATTCTACATGTCACGAGGCTGTCATGTATATTAGTATGGAATAAATATTTTCTTCATCCCCTCTTTATCTTCCATATGGAGGGGTAATGTGGTATAATAGTTGTATCATGATGCATTGATACAAGGAGGCTATATGAGGATACCCGTTATCATACCGGATGAACATCACGAGGAATTGCGAAGGATAGCTTTTGAAAAGAAATCGAGCATGGCTGAAGAAATTCGCAAGGCAATTGCTTTATACTTAGAAAAGGAGCGTGAGAATAAATGAATTTTTTTGATGTATTCGCCGGAATAAAAAATCCGAACTATGTTGTGCAGAAGATAGAGACAGAGGAAGAAAGGTCGCGCATACCTGCCGAACACTTGGAAAGAAGGAGGAAGCAGGAGTTTCATAACCTTTTAGTCGATGAAATCACAAGATCCGGCAAATTTAAAATTGAATCCGAACACGATCCGTTTGATATTGGTGATCCGCGAAATGTCAGATACCGGGCGGAAGTATTTGTTTTGACCCGTGATGAAATCCACCGATTGGTACAAAACACTTCAACTTATTCGCAGCACGAGATTCTTTCATTCATTTCTAAGCTTCAAGCTGATACAGCCACTGATACACATTAAGGGATATGATAAAGGAGGAATAAGGGTGAAGAGTAATCTAACCACCGGACAAATGATAGATGAATTACAGAAAGGTGAAATTGCCGTAGGCATGAACGGTTTCCTTGAAAAAACGCGATTAAAACGGACGGACTATGACGAGATCATCTATGTGGATGGCGATATAGGATCAAACAATGATTTTTTCAAGTTAAACACGTTCGCACATAGTACACGATGGAAAATAAGAAAAGCGGTTAAAGGCGAATGACCCTCTACCTTAACAACCGCATCGTACGACCGCGAGCACTCTTTTTAGTCCAATCAATAAACCCGTTTTGCTTCAATCTCTCCAGGTAAGCATGAACGGTACTAAGTGACGTTAACCCTGTCATAACGCTGATTTCCCGGACTGTCGGAGCCTTTTGATTCTCTCTTATGTAATTTTCAATCTTAGCCAATACGTCAAGCTGCTTTTGGGTGACCATAAAATCCCTCCACATCAATTTAACCACATTATACCGAACAAACATTCGCATTTCAAGCGAAATTGTGGTAATATGGGTTCAAATAATGTGATGGAGTGATCGGAATGCACCCACAATTGGTTGAAGATTGGCTGCTGAAACAGAAACGGGATTCAACACCGGAGGTTGCAGACTTCATTGATGATTTTATCCTGATGATGCAGCTTTGTATTTTCGAGGCTGATCCACAGGAATGATGCGTCAATATCCATCCTATGATGCAGCTGTAGCTGATCTACATACCAAAGGCAAGTTCACCTTTCGCGGATCGGAAGCAGAGGAAGATATATACACGTTGGATATACAAGGAGTTAGGTATATATTGAAGATATCCAAAGAAGGTAAAGTAAGAATGCTTTATGAGATTAGTCCGTGGAGGGGTGATTAGGATGGAAATTACATTTACAATGAACGAATTCAGCCTTGAGACATCGCCATATGTTGATCGGGCAACTTTGTTGGATATGCTTTCCCGTTCCGCATGGCATGAACTGCAAAAGACAAGTGATAGCGAAATTGTTGTCAGAGCAGACATGGGTGAACATAAATTGGAAGTATACTTGGAAAAGCATCCAGGTGCGGTTGATGACGGATTTATTACAATGAAGGACTATTTACATGATCGCATTAGCGCATTAATCTTATCTATGTATCGTACAAGGGATTTGGAGGTTACGCAATGAACAAAAAGGATGCTCGGGAATTGATCGAATTCGCAATAGACAACAACGTTATTATGAGCCCGGACCGGGCCAGATTCCTCTATGAACATGCTGAATATCCGATGCCGCAGTACTTGATTCCAGAAGAGTTGACCGACGAAGAGCGAGAAAGGCGCTCTAAATTAGCTGAATGGCTGTTTTATCCGGCTGATGTACCGCCTAATCACTCAAATAATGTGACGCAGCGTTTCGTTAAAAGCCCGTTAGAGGACGCAATAAGGGTGCAAATTAACGGTGGTACTGATGAAGAAATCAAGAGGGAATTGCGCGGGTATGCAAGAGTATACTGGGATAAGGAAGGTGAATAGAATGGATTGCCCGGTATGTGATAAAAAATTAGTTATGGCGACCGAAAACAGATTAGGTGGTGTAATGGTGTATGCCTGCTGCAAAACCGCAAGGTGCAGCTATGTATCGGAAGGATTTATTAGTCAAACAGAATTTAAGAAAGTAGCCCCTACCAATCAATAGTAGAGGCTATTTTTTTATGGATTCATTAATTCCTCAGCAATCATAAACGCCTCAATCTTCTCCAATTTTTCTAAAGCTGTATCGCTGTACGGCACATTCGGATCCTTCGCTTTCTGATACAATTCAATCACTCGATTCGTCGTAGTCAGGGCCTTATTGACTCGCAATGATCGGGTTGCATCCACAGATAAAGATAGCTGCAGGCTGTCTACGTCCTTTCTCACTCGATTGTAGTCATAACCCGGACACGAGGTATTCGTCAGCTCCCGGTGCGCCTTGATGTCCTTATAGTTCGGCAATAGGCTCTGTAAGGCGATAATAACCCCATAGAGGGCTAATCGGTCAGGATCGGTCAATACATCGTAATTCATATAATCGCCGCATACCATGACATGTACGGTGTTTGCGTTGTTGCTGGCAACTCCATATGTCCGCGATAGGATATCGTTGACCTGGTAGGCTTGCCCGTTGCGAATCATGAAGTGATAGGCAATCCCCGGCTCTCCCTTCGGTTCGTCCTGCGTTTTGGCGATATGACCGTTTGCAATGATTGTTGCCATTTGGAGATCGTTATATTTCAACGTGTTCTTTTTCGGGTAGGCATCGTGGTGCAAGACGATTCGGGTCAAGGCTCCGATATCGCGGATCCCCGTCAGCTGCTGCCAGGTATAGGCGGGATTCACTGGCAGTTGTTCGGTAATATCGAATATCTGCTTGCAACCAATTTTACTTATTTGATTCGGTGTTAGTTGTAGAGATAGCATCGGTTACCTCCGCCCTCTTTCCGTCTACATAGGATTCTCCGCTAATCCACACTGCGATCAGTCCAGCGAACGCCAGCACGGTTTCGGAAGAGATACCCATATCTAACCCTTCGTTTAAAATGATCAAAATGGCTCCAACCACGGCTAGAATAAATTTACGACTTTTGAATTTGCTCATGCTCTTTTTCCTCCTCAAATTGATGTATCGTTTGGTGAATCGGGCAATAGATCGCACCATTCGTGACCACATGGAACGCTTGAATAAGATTCGGCGAATATTTATCCTGTATGGCTTTGATGTAGGCGCAATCCATGGCTGCCCTCCTAGCTTGATAATCTCGTTTTCGTGATGCTCCATTTGCAATTCAGACATGGGCTTTTGCTGCATGCCCAGTGTCTTCATGATGTAATTAACCGCCAGTTTCGTGCCAATCCGCTTGCCGAGAATAACCCCGGCGCCAGAAGCGAGCATCGTAAACGTCAACTCTTTCCAGCGATCAAAAACAAACATGCATAAGTCGATAAAGGCGAGGATAACGTAATAAATCATTCATCAACCACCCGGGGAATTAAAAGCTTATCCTTACACTTGGGACCATCCAGATGTAACACTTGACGGAGTGCATCGGGTGATAAGTCGGAATCGGAAAATTCTTCTTCGTCCATGAGGATTTCAGGTTCTTTCATGATGGCTCCTTTCTATTTGGCATCTTTTTTGATTTCATTTATTGTTCGTGGCTTCTCGCCCGTCTGCTGCTCGATGAATAAGATTAGATCCTGCATTTGTCTGAGCTCATTTAGTTTTTCATAGTAGGCATATTGTTCCGCATCAAAATCCTTTGTTAATGAGTTGATACCCAAAGATGGCAGCCGGACCTTAGAATCTTGGTCCGCATCCTCCGGTTTTTGGAGCAATCCACTGAGTCCGCGCCCGATTTGTCCGGTAGCTTGCTCCAATGCATAAGCTGTCTTTATCGGGATGCCTACTTCATTACCAAATAGATCATATTGCTTGTCCTGCCCTTCAAAATTCTCGATCTTTTTACCTCTGAACATGTTGTAATTTGTTGATAGCTCGATTGGCGTTTTCAACAATGGAGAAATGGCGTCCACAATCGTTTTTCCTGGGCGCGACAACTTAGTTAAATCTCCTATAGGTAGATTCAGCCCAAGCATCTTACCCTTTCCTTCCTCTCCAAAAAGGGGAATTGAAAAGTTTTCTTTCATGTAATCCGGGATATTCTCATCATCCAATCCAACAACATCCTGCGCGTTCAACCTCGCTTTATTCACGTATTCATATTTGCGAGGATCATTCACAAACTGTTTAATCTGAAACGGAATATTGTTCTTCATCCAGCGGTAAAACGGCAGTACACGGGCTACTGTGCGACTTTCAAAAGGTGTAGTTTTGCTGTAATCAAACTGCACCTCTCTGACCTTTTTAGCTGCTTCTTCGTAGCTCATGCCCTTCTTTTCAACCGCCCATTTAAACAATGCGAACCGGTTGGCCTGATCGAAAAAGTTTCCGACTTCTTGAGAGGTTTGGAAAGCATTAAGCGGATTTAATCGCTGCGTTACTTTCTCTTTTGGACTCTTGCTTAGATTCTTGATGGTTTGCTCAATTGCTTTTTCGGGCTCTTCACCAAACTTCGCAAATTCAACCTGGGATAAGGCCGAAGCTGACAAGCCTTGTTTGCGATATTCGGTAAATAGAGCCGACTCTTTCCCTCCAAGAGCCTTGGCAACCTCTTCAAATCCTTGCTTGGTGTATTTGGCGATTGCTCCAGGACTCATACCACCGACATAATTATTGAACATGGCGCCGGCCTGATTCCGAACATGATAGCCCAATGAAAATAAAGCTCCGCGCTTCCAGAAGCTCTGTATCTTGTCGTATGCTTTCAGGAATGCCTTTGTTCCTTCATCCGTATTCACCGCTTGGTAACGGTCCAGAAGCTGTTTGGCGGCCTTGGTTACAATGTATTGTCCTCCTATATTGTCTGCTTGTACAACGCCATCAAGTGGATCCCCGGTTTCTTTAAGGAATTTATAATTGTTGCTGTCGATAATTTCGGCATTCTTCGGAACCGACATTCCTTTTTCATACGGAATCGCAAAGTTGGTATCGCTCAGAACCTTTCTTCTAAAGCTCACTGCATGGATATAGTCGATTAGGCGTTTTTGTCCTATGGCAGAAGCAAAGAATGCATTGGGCTCCGTGTGATTATGACCTGCCGGCCGCGCGCCTGATTCTACCATTCTTTCGCTGATATCCTCTGCGCTACCGGTCAAAGTACGTTGATTCAATATCGCCTTTTTCGGATTACCTGTATTGTATGATCCTTGGTCTACCCGGGTTATTTTGTCTCGAAACGCCCTTTCTTCTTGGCTCCACACATGAGTCATGTATCCTTCCATTTCTGAAATGGGGATATCGTTTTGGTAAGCAAAATCACGAATGTCATCGTTACTTTCCATGATACTTTTTGCTGCTTGCTGAATTTTGGGATCGCTCGATAGTTCTCGCACCGGCCGTTTTATCTCTTGTTGAATCATAACAGGGTTCTTTGCGGACTGTTTTAATTCCTCAATATCACTGACCAGTTTTTGAATCCGGTCAATCTTTGTGGTATTTACCGTTTGGGATTCAGTCCTCAGCTTATCCAATTGCGTTTTTAATTCGTCCCTACGTTGCGTCAAGTAATTGAATGCCGGGCTAGGCGAAAGATCAGCAAATGCTTTATCTTTTGCTAATTGTTCCGCATTTGGAGGGACAACCTTTTTCGCATTCATTTGACGAAGATTTTTATTTTCTTCTCTGAAATACAAACGCGCCAACTGACGATCTATTTTATCCAGTTCCTGCGCACTCTGACTTATCGCAGTTTCATAAGACCTCCGCGTTTGATTGACTTCTTTGCCGAGCGATTCAACTTCTTTCCGGTGGTTGTCCATTTCCGAAAACAACTCTTTTTTGTCTGTTGTACGTCTGGATCCACCGGGGAATTCATAGCCCTTAACGTCTTCATATTGCCGTAAAGGTGCTTCAACAATTCTTCCTACCTCATCACCCTTTTCAAGCCCGCCTGCATCCCTGGCGATTTTCCCAACCTTCAGCATATTTTCATCATTCATATAGGCCAGACTATTATCCGTCTGTTGCGCCAAATCCCGCATTGCAGTACTGGTCCCGCCTGATAATGTGTCTGTATCCCGGTAACCCTTTTTAAACATGTATCCGAGAGCGTCTTTTCCACTCTCAAAAGCCGGCTGAATACGATTTTCACGAATATTTTTAAGCACCGGTGCAGTCTT
>CAZUYV010000002.1:0-32774 GCA_964624435.1 uncultured Micavibrio sp.
GACACCTCCCTTTCACGGAGGCGACACGGGTTCGACTCCCGTACGGGACGCCAATTTTTCATACAGATACAATCTTTAAGCATAAGATAAGTATGGCTTGAGCAATAATACCTCAGAGCATTTTTGCATCTTAAAAATCCTTGTCATTATTTCCGTAACAATATAGTTTTCTGCTTATATTATGGCAGAAACACAAGACACATACCTCCTTACTGATGAGGAAAAGCAGGCCTACAAGGGACTTCTAAAGCATGCTTTTGAGGCGGCGACCCAATTCACGGGTTCCGAAGAGACCTATGAACATTTGATGACCTCTCTGATTTCCATGGAAAAATTCGTGCGGGACCGTAACGCCGACAAAATGGATGAGCAATTGGAGGCCAGCTTCGCTGCACAATCGGGCTTTACAAATACTCAATTCAACACAGTTTCCGGTTTGCTTGGCCATGCATCCAACCAAGTTTACGGGATGTTAGCGCGCTTGAAAAATTTAAAAGAAGTGCTGAATGCTCTTTCGATCGGTGGGGCTTATATTGATTATTCCGAAATGGTCTATGTCCTTACCGATGAAGCATTTCCAACCGGTGGGGAGAAGCCGAGGGAGACCCTGCATGATTTTGTGCAGCAGCCCCGTCTAGCCATTTTGGTAAAAGAGCTTCAAACAATCGGCGTCTATACTGACGACCTGATTGTCCGGGTTGGAAAGGTCTTTGAAGATAAGGTCCGGAAGCTCCCCTATGTCGTTGTTGAAATTCCTCGTCTAGGCAAACAAGTTGCGGTTTGTGATCAGTACGGAGAAACTACCTTTGTCAGTCAGAATATTCTGGAGCCCTATATTTGGGCCTCCTACACCAAAAATCAATTAAAGGGCCTTGAAGGTGTGCAGGCCGTTTCTTTCGGTGACCAATGGCCATTTAGGGTTTGCAATCTTCTAAAATATGGAACGGATAATATCACACCCCTCAAACCGCCAGATCCTTCGATCAAGGTTGATATTCACGATTATGAGAGAAACAGAAAGACGCCGAGAATGGTGTTGAATGAGGATATTATTCTCAATCACATACTGGTCCATTTGAAACAGCATCAGCATTGGCCTCTAGGGGGATGGCAAGGGACTATAGAGGGATTGCCCGGAGAAAAGTGGCAGACTTGGAATAGCGCACTTATCGGCGGGACGCGTGGCCTGAGTGGTGGAAGTTCAATTTGGAAACTCATCAAGAATTTTATCGTACACGAGGCGCAGAATTACAAAGAGGTACATGGCTTTCTTCCAGGGAAGAATGCAGGAGAACTTATAGGAAGACCGGACGTTACTTGGGACTTGGTTGATAAAGCAACTTCCTACTCACATAAGGGAGATCTGCATACCTTGTACACAGAGGGTGGGCTGATAAAAAAACGTAGAGGCAAAAAAATAATAGGCGAACTATCACCAGAAATTATCATGCATCACGCTGTGGAGCATTTAAAGGAAACATGGCATTGGCCTGACGAATATAATTTGACGCCCATACCAGGGCTTTGGTCGGACTATGGACACCGGAATGGGGAATACTGGAATGTATGGGATATGCGTTTATGGCAAGGAGGTAGAGGGCTTCCGGGGGGCTCCGCTCTTTATAGAACGATATGGGATTGGGTCACTGAGCGCGCTCATCAATTCCAAGAAGAACACGGGTACCCTCCCAATGCTGGTTCAGGAGCAGTAGACGGACATCCCGGTATCAGCTGGGACCTTGTTGACCATGGATTGCGCACACAAAAGGGGTGGAAGATGCCTTTAGAGGATGTTCTGTCGTTTCATTCTAGAAATGAACAATCGATCAAATCGCAAGATTTCCCATCGCCTAAAAATGGATAATATATTTATATAGAACACCATACGAGGCTTCGACCTAAGAAAGTGCCGACAGTCTCTGTTGATAGACTGCCGCTTTACAAATCTGCCTTGCTTCGGGCTGCCATGCGTTGCGATAGCATGGGGGAGATTCCCAGAGCATGTCTTTTAGGTAATGACGCACACAAGGACGTACATCGTCATCCTCGTTTGCATTTTCTAGTTGGGCAAAAAGCTCTTCATGTCCAAGCAAGGCAAAAAGATGCTCTAGGGCTTCCTTTGGCTCAAGTTTGTATTCGAGCAAGTGCCAAAGCTTTAACGCTTTGTCCCTTGTTACTGGCAAACTCCATACTCTCACACCACTCATAAGCCATCCTTTCATATTTGACAGTCTGGGGTGCGTCGCAAGATGCGTCGAGAGTCTGATCACTGCTCTTTTAAAAAACTCCCCAAGAATATGAGCGGGTGAATTAGGGGCCAAAAATTATTCAAAACTTTTAATTTATGTTTTATGAAGTACTTAAGTGGCTCAGTTCGAATCCCGCTTTTATTTCGATCTTTTTCTTAAAATAAATTGCAGTAAGGTTTCTTTCTTTTAAACATTGGAAGGAGACATTATGCAGGCTTATTTTCTGCGCAACTTAGCTGAGCTTGCTGAGAAGCGGGCTGTTAATATTCGTGCCGAAGCACAGCTATGGGATATTTTAGCGAGAGATTTAAAAAGAGAGGCGGGGCGGCGTGAAGACATTCCTGTCAGCCGGTTGCAGAAGCCAATTCTTCCTGAAGAAAGAACAATGGAAAAACCTGGAGAAGGGAAGATATTCGTGCGTGTTCCAGAGGCGGCTCAAATCATGGGAATAAGCAGAAGCTCACTTTATAAGGAAATCTCTACCGGTAACATAAAGGTCAAGAAAGCCGGACGCAAAACTCTTATTGCTGTTGCAGATATATACGCTTGGAGCGCAGATCTTCCGGAAGGTGTGGGAGATTAAATTATTTTCCGCAATCGATGTTATCACATGATGCAGATTCTTCTTTACGTGCATTCAAAAATAATCACACAACCACTGATTAAAATCAAGTCTTGAAATAAAATTATACATAGGCATCCTTTTGGGCATAAATCGATAAAACTATGCTGAGTTATATAAGGAGTGCCGATGAAACAATATCTGAAAAAGCCATGGGTTATTGTTCTAGCCATCATAGTTGTGGTTTTTGCCGTGATTGCATCTGGTATGACGGATTTATATACGTCGGCCAAGGTCCGTTATAAAATCACCGTGAATGTCGAAACGCCGGAAGGGCTCATATCCGGGTCCGCTATTACAGAAGTGCGCAACTGGGATAGCGTTCTTCTGGAATCCATTTCTCCTCCTGAGGTAGTGAATCCCGCCAAAGTTCGTGGTGAAGCTGTTGTGGTTGACCTAGGAAAACGCGGTATCCTGTTTGCCTTATTAAAGGGGTACAAGTTTGGCGAAAATTATAGCGATAGAATTCTTTATGAAACATTTGGCGGCGGCACCAATATTTCCGGTCTTCGCGAGTTGCGCCGTTTAAAGGCGGGGCAGAAAGCTACGCTGCCACCCTATCATTACCCCATGCTGGTGACATTCAAGGACTTGAATAATCCCAAAACCGTAGCGCCGATTTTTCAAGCAGAAGACGTGAAATTGGAAGAACTGTTTGGAGAGGGTGTGCACGTCAGAGATATTACGATTGAAATTACAGACGAAAACATAGTGTGGAAAGTAAAAAGTTATATTCCATGGCTAAATGACTACTACAACCAAATGTTTGATGGGCAAAAATACAACAAGGCAAATTCTGAGCTCCCCTTTGCAAATAGCATAGCATCAGGAAACTTTAGCACCGGAGAATAATATGAATGAAAATCTTCTTAAGGCCATTCTGTCAATGGATGCCTACAATCGTGGCTATGATGCTGGGATTGATGAATCGGAGTTTAGCAGCACTACACATATCGGTAATGCATCGATCATTCAACAAAGCAATGTAACCTTAGGATCAGATGAGCGAAATGCTAGTTTTTATGCTATCGCCTACGATCTTGATGGTCAAAAAATAATTTCTTATAGGGGCACAGATGATAGTGCGGATGTATCAAACGGCTGGTTATTGGGTGGGGGTAACATAAACGTCCCGCAGGCAGAGATGGCCCTGCAGTTTTATCAATCAATTGCGGGAAGTGGAAATTGGCATTCTGCAGACATAGAGCTTACCGGACATTCCATGGGTGGAGGATTGGCTGGCTATATCGCGGCCTTATATGGCAAGGACGCTAAAGTTTTCGATAGTATGAATTTTTCATCTGCTGCAAATTCTGCTTATTTTTATGCATCCATTAGTCCAAGCGATCCACAATATACTACGCTTGCTGTTCCTGTAATAAATTCAGTCTATGCTGGAGGAGCGCCTTGGGCAGTGGATGAGAGTGATGTATCAGGCTATGCTATCGATGGTGAGGCTTTAAGTGACCCGCTCTTAGGCGTTATGATTGGTTATAGCGGTGATGTTGTATTAAGTTTAGAATATGATAACGATTTAGATGATGAAGATCTTCATAGCATCTCTGCTCTTATAATACGGATGTTTGCGAATTATGGCGGCATTGGAGATACGGCTCTGGCCACTGATTGGCACAATGCAGCATCGTATTTCTGGCCGGTTTTGTATGATGATGATTTTGCTGAAACCATTGGCATGGATAGTATCGATGGTGCAATGAAAGATAGAGGGGAATATTCGAATATTCTTCGTACAATCATATCCTATTCCGCCATCGATGACGGTACTTTTGTTTATGGCAACACGGCCATTCGTTCGCTTTACGATGACGCCAATGATCTGGGAAAAGCTCTCGACCATGAAGTCAGTGGTTTTATTAGTACTATGGCCCCCCATATCAGCCAAGCCCTCATTCAATATGCAGGGCATCTGGCTCTCAATAAAACTCTCGCAAGCTCGGCGAATGGTATATTGACCCATTCAGGAACGGAAACGAATGAAACCCTGACCATCGATTTTTCCGATGCGAAATGGGATGTGGGTACTGTTGATCTTACGGAGATTATTTCGCGTAACACAATGCTGAATAGTTTGCTGGCTGCGTCAATCGATCCGGACACACTATTGTCTTACATAGATTCGGAATGGAATATTGATTATGACGATATAGATCGCATCATCTATGCCGTTCACAGCTATGACATCATACAGATTTCAGAGGCTCCATCATTTGATGATGAGGCAACACTTTATATTGGTACAGGTGATAATGATGATGTGACCGGCTCATCGGGCCGTGATCTTATTGTCACTGGGGAAGGTGATGACTGGATTCACGTGACCGCAGGGAGTGATGCCGACATTATCGAAGGTGGCGATGGCATGGACGTTCTCCACTATTACAACGCTCAGGATGCAGCAGTTACTATCAATTTGGCAGATGATATTGATCATCTAGGGAATGTCCGTATTGGTATTGAAGGCGCAGCAGGCACTAAATATAACGATACCTTTATAGATGTGAATGGTGTCCGCAACGCCTATCTGGGTCGTGAAGGAATAGATACTGTTGATTTTAGTGGTGCTTTAGCTGGGCTGACCATAGACCTTCGTGGGGATGAAGGTGTCGGCGATGATATATTAATTCAGGTTGAAAAAATAATCGGCTCTGACTTCAATGATGTGATTCATAGCAATGCCGATGTGTATGTTCACCAATTAGGAAATTTACACCAGTATGACGGCGGCTCAGGCACAGATACGCTTTATAGCCATGGTTTTCTCTATGGTATGAGGGGAGTGGGAATCCAAGTTGGTGGTACTTTTAATCCGGCAAATGAACACCACTACGCTCAGAATATAGAAAACTTTGTCGTCGCGGAAGGACAGCATGGCCATTTTATTATTAAAGAAATGGGACATAATTACACTTCTGGATCGTCGAGCCGGTATCATTATACCACGCTCGACTACAGCGGATATTCATCACAGTTAACTTTCAATATAGCCGGCGGAACTATTTCTTCCTCAAGTCAAACAGATAATATTTCATCTGTTGTCACGTCGATTATTGCAAACAACGAAAACAATAACTGGTACCTTAAGCCTAACGTTGTTAATGATTATTACGGGTATATTTTCTCAGGAACAGGAAATGACAGTTTCTTTGGCGACTCTACTGCGCCGCTTCACGTATTTTATGGTGGTGGGAATGATGTAGCGGAAGATAATATCGTCTTCTTTATGCCTATGGGCGTAGAAGCCGAAGATCTTACGGTTGCAATGAGCAATATCTACCTAGATTACACGGATGGTGATCTATTTTATTATAAGGGTGATATAACTCTTACGGTCGATGGATACGGGCAAATTTCTTATCCTGATCGTTTTGAGTACGTTTATAATTCCGATAATGATACATACACTATCCTTCAAAAATATCCGGCAGTTTTTATTCAAAACCCAGCAGGCGTGCAAGGCTTCATTACTGATATCCAAACAACATACCATGGATCTCTGCCATCACTTAGTTTTGGAGTAGTTCGTAACCTTTTGTCATATGGAGATACATATTTTGGTACCTTAGGTAACGATAACTTTAATTTTAATCAATATAACGGTGAGAGTATTTACGATGGTTTGGCGGGTGACGATACAATCGTTATGTCCTCCTCTAGGGGAGCATTTGTCGGAGCAGGTTCTGGTATTGACACGGTAAAATTTTCTGGTTCATTCACAAGCTATACCTTCAATCAAGACAATCACATTTCGCTTTCCAAATCGGGTCGTTCTTATGATATTTGGGATGCAGAATGGATTGTTTTTGGTGGAACAACCTTCTCGGCCAACCAGATTATGAATCAGCAGAAGGGGACATCAGGAGACGATGCTCAAGATGGAACAAGCCAAGACGATTTCATTTCGGGTTATGAAGGAAATGATGAGATAGATGGTGGTGATGGGAATGATATTATTGATGGCGGAAGTTCCTCTGACATTATTTACGGTGGCAACGGGAATGATTCAATATACGGCGGTTATGGAGAAGACGTCCTGACTGGAGATGATGGGGCCGACAAATTTGTATTTGAATATTTTGATGGCTCATTCGACATTATTTCTGACTTCAATTATCTCGAAGGTGACAAGCTTGATCTATCCGTTGAAGCATTGTTTGACGCTTCGCTAGGTAACATTGGCAACTTTATGGCCACCAGTGTCTCCGGCGGCGATACATATCTGTATGTTGATGCTGATGGAACAGGCACAGATTATACGTGGGAAACTGTTGCGATCCTTGCTGACCTTGAGGCCTATGCCAGCCCTATTTATCTTATTAATGCGGGCATTATTCTTGTCGCCAATTCTTATTTTGGTACGGAATCAGCAAATGCATCTCTAAACGGTGATATCACCAACGACATTATATTTGGCCGTGGCGGCGCTGATGTCATATCTGGTCTTGAAGGAAACGATGCCATTTATGGTGGGACGGGCGCAGACACTATTTACGGTGGAGATGGTGTTGATCTTCTGTATGGCGAAGAAGATAACGATACTATTTCTGGCGGTGATGGCGATGATACGATCAATGGTTTCACCGGCAATGACACAATGGATGGCGGCAATGGTAATGACACTCTCTCCTATGTCGATGCAGGTTCTGGCGTAACGATTAGTCTTGCGAGCGGATCAGCACAAAGCACGAGTGGCTCGGGCACCGACACTATCTCTAATTTCGAAAATCTCTTTGGCTCTGCTCATAACGACACCTTAACTGGGGATGGCAATAGCAACACTATTGAGGGTGGCGCGGGTAACGATGCACTCAATGGCGGCTTGGGAACAGATACACTCAGCTATAGATATGCAAGTGCTGGTGTCACGGTTAATCTTTCTACGGCAACGGCTCAAAATACAGTGGGGGCTGGGACGGATACTTTAACAAGCTTCGAGAATATCGTTGGCTCTGCCTACAATGACACACTCACCGGAACAACAGCCGGGAATGTCATGGAGGGTGGCCTTGGTAACGATTCCATTGATGGCAATAGCGGCGGAGATACGGCAAGATACGCGAGTGAGACATCCGGAGTCAATGTCAATCTGAGTGTTACAACAGACCAGAATACAGGTGGGGCAGGAACAGACACACTCACCAGCATCGAAAACCTTATAGGATCAGCCTATAGCGACACTCTTACTGGCGGCTCTGGAACCAACACGCTTGATGGTGGGGATGGCGACGATACGATTCAAGGCGGTGCAGGAGCCGATACAATGATTGGCGGCAATGGCGCAGATACGGTTAGCTATTCTTCTGCAACATCCACAGTAACGGTCAGCCTCGCCCTCACGACAGCTCAAAGCACAGGATCGACAGGTACTGATACAATTTCGGGCTTTGAAAACCTTACAGGTTCGGCTTACAACGATACACTTTCCGGTGATGCAGGTGATAATGTCATCAATGGTCTCGATGGAGATGATACGTTCAATGCTGATGCTGGAAACGATACCATCAATGGCGGCAATGGTTCTGATACACTGAACTTTGCGGCCATAGTTTCCGGAATTACCCTCAATCTTTCCCTTACATCAGCTCAAGATACAGGTGG
The DNA here is from genome assembly GCA_964624435.1 of uncultured Micavibrio sp. GTDB lineage: Bacteria > Pseudomonadota > Alphaproteobacteria > Micavibrionales > Micavibrionaceae > Micavibrio_A. The sequence goes on from CAZUYV010000002.1 coordinate 8,488, forward strand.
AGCTGGCATTGATACCGTTACAGGTATCGAAAACATCACGGGTACTGCGGCGGTTGATATACTCACCGGAAACAGTGCTAATAATAACATCCATGGTGGAAATGGCTACGACACGATTGAAGGCGGCGATGGTGACGATACTCTGACGGGTGGTGGTGGTAATGACAAATTGCTGTATTCCTCTGCTAGTGCTGGCGTGATCGTCAATCTTTCGCTTACAACAGCCCAAAACACGATTGGTGCTGGAATTGATACCCTATCGACCTTCGAGAACTTGGTTGGATCAGCCTTTAACGATGATCTTACCGGAAGCTCTGCCATTAATATCATCGAAGGTGGCGATGGCGATGACGTCATTGAGGGCGGTGATGGGAACGACAATCTAAAAGGCGATAGTGGCTATGACACGGTCCGTTATAGCAGCGCCACTGCTGGGGTAACTGTTAACCTCGCAACCACAACAGCACAGAATACGGTTGGAGCCGGGTATGATACGCTTTCCAGCTTCTCGGCCATTATTGGTTCGGCTTACAATGACACTCTTACGGGCGACAGCTTCTCAAACACGATTGAAGGTGGAGACGGGGATGATACTCTTGACGGCGTATCCGGCACCGACACTGTAAGTTATAGAGGAGCGACGGCAGGTGTAACGGTTAACCTCGCGACAGCCACAGCCCAAAGCACAATAGGGGCGGGAACCGACACAATCACCAACTTTGATAACATCAAAGGATCGTCACACAACGATACGCTGACTGGCGATGGGAACACGAACGTCATTGAGGGCGGAGCTGGGGACGATACGCTGGACGGTGCCGGCGGAACGGATACGATCAGTTATGAATCTGCAACAGCCGGTATAGCCATTAGTCTGGCGGTAGCGACTGCCCAGAATACAGGCGGCGCTGGAACCGATACAATCTCCAACTTTGAGCGCATTGTCGGTTCAGCATACAATGATACCCTGACGGGAAGCTCTACCACCAACATGATTGAAGGTGGTGCAGGCAATGACACCATGGATGGTGGTGGCGGTACGGATACCCTAACCTATGCCAATGCTAGCGCAGGCGTTATTGTAAGCTTGGCTCTTACTACAGCCCAAAACACAGGTGGAGCTGGAACAGATACTATCTCTAACTTTGAATATCTGACAGGTTCTGCTTTTGCAGATACTCTTTCAGGAAGTTCTTTAGCCAACACTATTCGCGGTGGTGCGGGTAATGACCTTGTTTATGGTGGTTTGGGGGCTGACACACTTTACGGGGAAGCTAATGCTGATACCTTTGTCTTTAAGACCGAAGCATTAGGAACATCTGACACCATTGCGGACTTTAGCTTGGCGCAAGAGGATGCTTTGGATATTTCTGACCTTCTGGTTGGATACAACCCACTCACGAGCGCGATTGAGGATTTCCTGATTTTCACAACAGCAGGAGCCAATACAACCATCGCTGTAGACAGGGATGGTATTGCGGGCACTTATAGTGCACAGACAATCGCTTCAATCACAGGTGTTACGGGGCTTGATGCTTCAGATATGCTGGTTAGCGGAAATATAATCGCATAAAGGTTCGTCAGAAGGTCTAATCCAAATATTCTATCGTTTTACATTTATCGCACGAGAAATGTTGGCCATACCAGTCGCATCTCTCAGTCATAAGGTGACCGCATGCGCACATCTTTGTTTGGCGTTCACAAAGGCTCAAATAACCCCTTATCAAAAATATAGAGAAATGGAATATGGATTTTAAAATATTCATTTATTCAAATATGTAGTTAAGGCTAAATTTAATTCTAGAAAAAATAGCTAAGTTTAACGTCTATGGAAATATTATAATTTATTCTTTTAAGGATTTGAAGGCACAAAATTTGCCTTCATAAAAAGTACCTCATTTTCAAAAGCTTCTTGGCAATATATGTCGTTGCCGTCCCTGTAAAGTACTGTGGCCGAATATGGCGAAGTAACGATGGTGTTGCCTGAAGCTTGTAATATGCACAAGCCACTACGATCCAAGTCTATTTGACCTTTAATTTCTTCTGGTTTGGCAGGAGACCAGCAGTAAAGTCCTCTCTCTGCATCTGAAGCCCACCATCGTAGTGGAGTATCTGCATCATGAGAAAGAAGCGTATAGCTAAACCAGGAATCCTTTTTGCCAGATAAGGCGACTATTTTGTAGTCATCAATGCCTATAACTTCCGATGTTGGATATCCTGCTATATTGAAAGTATCGCCTAGCTTATATCGTGGGCTCATCTTTCCTCCTCTTTCCAAATCCCATATTTATTTTCTTTAGCAAATTCTTCATCGGATTCATAAAATCCGCTAGAAATTTCTTTATCGTCCATAGCGGTACCCATACGCACTAGTATTGATCCAATATCTTGTTTTTGAGAGAAACATTGCATTACAAAGTTCTTATTGGGATCTTTGTATTTATAGTAACAGCTAAAAGAGGCTTCATTCAAAATAACGTCTAGATATGCTTTTGAGGCCCAAGAATGATAGCTATCCTCTTTTGGTGGTTTTACACCCCAGAGTTTAATGGTTTGGCCGTTGATAACGAATGTTGTGCCATCTACAACTTTATCTATCCCTAGGGACATTACAGTTCTAGATTTTGGTTCTTCTATCTTAGTATCCGTTTTAGATGCGCTTATGATAAAAGAAGATATCATCAAAAATAAAATTAATTTCTTTGACATGAATCTGATGCTGTCATTTGGATGTCTTCAATAGCTCTTACAATACGGCACCAAACAGATAATCCATTCATTTCTAAATTATCATTTTGTAGAGCGGTTAATACTGCTTCTGTTTTAGCCTTGTCCCCATACCTATTTACAAAGACCATAGCTGAGCGATAGATATCAACATTGCTGATATTATTTGGCATCTTCTTTCCTCACAGACATGCGATATAGAAGATCCTCTAAAGCTTTTTCTAAATTGTTCTCTTCAATGTGTTTTTTTAAATCTTCGGAATTTTCTGATAATTTCAGTATATGAGCTTGAATAGATTTTGCCCGCTCGCGTGCAGCAGCTCTTTTTTCCTTGCGATCATGTAAATGAATAATACCCATAGACAACCCTTATTAGGTAGTTATGAGGTTATTGACGCATGATATGGCGTTCTTGTGCAAGGGACATTTTCTCTAACTCCATTAAGCTTGCAATCAAATATAAACGAGCCATGGAATAAGATTTTTCAGCTTCATGGACCAGTGAGCGTTTATCAAAGGCCTCTAATGAAATCAGCTCTTTGCTCAGGCGTTTGATCATTGCTTGGCTAAGGCGTTTAACAGCATAGTCTCTTAAAACAAATACATTGGATTTTTTACTCGTTAACATATCTTATTACTCCTGCATTATTGAGACGCTCTATATTTCATAAAAACATTAATAAGTTATAAATCAGAGGAAATTTATCTCGCCTTTCTCAATAAGCGATTATCATTTTGAGGATCATTTTTAGGCGCAACAGTACCTGTGTAAGCAAGATCTAAGTCCTCCTTCATGCTGGCTTTTAGGCACTGGGCATGCTCAACCATCAGTTTGTATTCACCTATATCGCTTTCCCAACATTTTAGAATAACCGCCAAACCATCCAAATTCTTTTTCTTTAAACAGGAGTAAGCGTCTTTTAAAAGAGCGTTATGATATATAACGCTTTGTTCTTCCATAATTTTTAAGAGAACAGCTAGATCGGTCAATGAGCTTTGGCAGCGTGAAATTGCCAGATTATTTATGCATGTTCGTATATCAGATGCCTTCATAAGTCATCCCTTTGTTTAATAGAAACAAACTAATGTTTAGTTTATATAAAAAAATACTTTAAAAACAATTAAAATCTTTACCTAACATAAACTTTAGTTTATATTAGATAAAAAAATGAGGTTTGTTTTTGAAGCCTGAACAGTCACGCGCAGCTAGAGCCATTTTGGAATGGAGGCAAGAAGATCTTGCCCAAAATAGTGGGTTGTCTGTTGTTTCTATCAACAATTTTGAACGTGGCCAGACCGCCCTGAAGGGCGGAACGCTAAAAGCAATTGAGACCGCATTTGATAAGGCAAACATTATTTTCCCTGATGAGTTTACAATCGCCCGTAAAGCCGATGTTGTTCGCGTGCTTAAGGGGGCAGATGCTCTTAAAGAACTATGGGACGATATCTTCTTTACGTTAAAGAAAACGGGAGGAGAGGTTCTTATCACCAACGTGGATGAACGGCGTACTGAAAAGGCCGAAAAAAGGGCACTTTTCGATCATTTAGCAAGATTGAAAGAGTATGGAATCACAGAAAGGCTCTTATCGTGCGAAGGTGATGATTATTTTTTGATGCCTAAAAGTTATTACCGTTGGATATCTAAAGAACTTTTTACATTTGGCACTTCGACATATATTTACGCTGATCGTGTTGCAATGCAGCTATGGGGTAATTCCATGATTATCTTGATACAAAGCAAAGATGCGCATGACGCAGAAAAGAATCGGTTTGAAGATTTGTGGCAGCGCGCAACTATTCCGGCTGTAAAAAAGACCAAAAAGAACAGTCGTTAAATCTTTTCTTAATACTTTCCATATATAACTTCCCCTAAGTGCAACCCATGGTTGCTCCTAAGTATAGTGTGATTTGCGTTTTGCAAATGTGGGGATTTGTATAATGAGTTCGCTTCCAGTGGTAGAGCGTCTTGGGGACGTTTTTGCCCAAACATCAGGCCGAAATGCCGATACGTATATATACTCACTACCCTATTACCTTTTAACAGGCAGAAAAGGGGCGTCTGTATATTCGCAAAATGACACCCACCTAGTTGTTTGCAAGCATCCGCATATTGATGAGCGCCTTATGGTCTTCCCTGAAATCAATGGGGATGGAACCCTTACTATGAAGGTCCTCAATGCTCTTGACATACCTAAGAACGGCATTCAATTAGCTCGCTACAGTCAGGAAGATTTCAAGAAGCTTCAAACAGCAGGTATGTCACTAGGAAATCATAAGGGCTTAGTGTTCTCCGAAATTGATGAAGCTATTATGGACTGGAAATACCCCGTTCACATCCTTAACACCCAAAAAACAAGTCAGCTTCGGGGGAATTTGTACGAAAAGCTGCGTAACAAATTTAATAAGGCTTCACAGGTGTTAGAAATTGTCCCGATAGAAGATTCAAAAGCAATAAAAATCATGAGATCTAGCCTACATTTTTGGATGGGCATGATGGTCTACACAGATAAAGAGACTGGTCACAGTTTGGGGGATTTCTATGAGAGCCTTTTTGGTCTCATTGAAAAGTATCCAAGTGCATTTGGCGGCTTTACGGTTATAAGCAATGGGGAGCCAGCTGGTTTCACCGTTTGGGATAAGCCAGCATTTGGCGTAGCGAATGGTATAGCCAGCCTAAGCCGTCAATCAATTAAAGGAATGGCAGAATACCAGATGATCACTGCATGCAAGATTCTAAGTGAGCAGGGCGTTCGCTATTATAATATGGGGGGGTCCGAAACGGAAGGGTTAGATACTCATAAAAAAGAGTACCGCCCAGAGTTTTCCATACCTCTTTCTTCTTACGAAATAAGTGCTTCAAACCTAAATGGCTTTGAAGTGCAGGCTTTGGTTATTTAGAAAAACAATATTATAGAATTATTGTCATTCCGAAGCTTTGAAAAGCGGTGAGGGCTTAAAAAATCTGGAAAACCAGCGAACAGGTCGGTAATTTTATTATTTTTGCATCCAATAAAGCTATAATAATTTTTTGTAATTATGGGTTTCAGCCATGTCGCCTCAAAAGAAAAAGCCTAGCCAGAAGAAGGGGAAGGCGAATGAGATTGATGCCGAGGTCGGAAAGCAATTAAAACGGCTTCGCATTGTTTCGGGATTGAGTCAGGAAGAGCTGGCAGCGAGAGTTCAGATAACATTCCAGCAAATTCAAAAATATGAGAATGGGGCAAATCGTATCAGCGCCTCACGCTTATATGAATTCAGCAAGATTTTAGATACTCCGGTTGAATTTTTCTTTTCAACCTGGAATGCGCAGTCAAAGAAGAATGAAGGTAATTCTGAATTTAATATTGACGATGATGTTATGACGCAGAAAGAAACTCTTGACCTTGTTCATGTCTATTACAGTCTTAAGAGTCCTGGACTTAGAAAGAATTTTCTCAAGTTATTTAAGGCAATTGTAAAAAATTATAATTAGGCAGCTTCATCGCTATTTATAAATTCTTGTCTCAATAGCTCATTATCCAGTATTTCAATTCTGGATCTGCGAAGATAGATCGCCCCTTTTTCTTTGAGCTTCTGCAGAGAAACATTTGTCGTTCTTTCAGAGAGAGCCAGAAATTCCGACATTTTCTTCTGACTTATATATACGTGATTGCTTTGGGCCGATTGGCCAAGTTCGTAAAGTTTTTTAGAAACTTTCTGATAGGCATTCAGGACAAGAAGGTCTTCGATTTTATCGACGCCGCGATCAATAATAGAACAAAGATCTTCTATTACCTGTAATGCCTTATCACTATTGTTCGCCAGGAATTCCTTAACGACGAGTGAAGAAAAACTGGCAAGTTGGGTGCCGGGAGTAATATAAGCATTGGTCGGTCTTATTCCATTGGTGAATATTTCGATCTGGCCAAAAAATTCGCCTTTTTTCAGTTCAGATAAGATTACTTTTTCACCATTTATATCAAAGATAGAAAGCTCAACAGACCCTTTCTCAACAACATAAAAACTATTTCCAACATCTCCGCGGTAAAATAAGTATCTGCCCTTTTTATGATAAGTCCGAAGGCCCGATTGTAAAATTTCGTCAAAAATTCTATTCATAGATTCACTAAGCCCCTATAGAACTTCTCCACAAAGTCGTGTCTTCGAATTCAAATTTATAGTTATTAGGAAGGTCTGCAGTGGTTCTACAAATGTCTATCAGCCGTACCAGTGAAATTGCATCAGCTTTTTTTTGATCTACTCTGAATTTTTGGAGCCATAGAAGAAAGCGTGCAAAATCGGTCTCTTTCATTCCCTGACTCTCAATGCACGCTCGAATGATGCTACCGTAATTTCTTTTTTTATAGAAAGTACTTTTTGCGATAGCCACGGTTCTTTCGTAAACCGCCCTTGTAATAACATTGTCTTTGACAGCTGCATCCAGTGTAAAACGAATATTAACCATAGCTTCGGATATCTGCGGATAACCGATTTCAGATGGGCCGTGGCTTACAGTGACTTCATCATCATCCTCATATTCTCCCGACAAGAATTTCTCATAAATTTTTCCGACCCCGATCATGCCAAAATCTGATAGTTCAGCTGCCCGCAATGCGCCCATGCTGGATGCCCCAAAGACTTTTTTGTTTTGCGATAACAGATATAATATTTCTTTATGCCAGACTGAGATTCTGTTTTCAAAATACCCATCAATAATTCCTATCACATAATCAAATTGATGATCTTTCAGTTGGTATAGATCACCACCTGCCACAGGAGGTAAAACAAAAATTACACTATCATTCTCATGAATGCATTGCGTGGTTTCAGATATGTGGTTGAGCTTGATTATTTCTGATTGTGTTCCCAGCGATTGAAGATCAAGCCAGGAAAGGGTGGGACCGGTAAAAAGAAATTTATGCATAGATTTTCTTCTCCTCCTGTAACGCAAGAATGGTGCGTGCCCGGATGCCGAGATTCATGCTGCTGTATGATTCACTTCCTTCCAGGCCGGGTATGATGACTTTCTGGACGGCAATGCCGAACTGCGGCTTTGAAAGATCGACAGAAATAATTTGATTAATTCCAGCCTTTGTCAGGTTTTCTTTCAAAATCTGCCAGACATCGTTTGTGGTTACGGGTTTATAGAGAGGTACATTCTGATAGCTCTCTAATTCTGGTTGTTCAAAAACAGAATGGTACCAACGCCCATATTCTGAAGCCGAAGTGAATGTGCGGTAATGGGAAAGGCGGACATCGTCTCTTGCGCCTGCAATAAAGGTTAACCTGCTTTGCGCCGCCTCGGTAAGGGCGCGAAGGAGGGCTAGATTCCTGTCAGGGTGGCAGGCAAAACCACTGGCCGGTGGGATGTTTGAATAAGGGGGTCTGTCCTTTGGAATAACCCTGACGAGAAAGGCAGGAAGGCCTATATCACTTGTGATATTCCAGATCCCAACATAAGTTTTAGCGGCATAGAATCTTTCGATCAGGCGACAGGCTATATCACAGTCGATAGAATCTATCCTGACCTTGGTGCTGTCTCTGTATTCTGGCGGCTGCAGTGTCCAGCAGGCGTAAGAATCCCGTTCAACAAGTTCACAGGCTGCATGATTTATGGCTTCTTGTGGTGTATTTCCTGATGCCAGCCCATTCGAACTCTGGATAAAGTAAGGGTTGCGCACGGTGCTGCCAAGACGCATATCGACATGAACGGTTTCATAAGGGACATAAAAACTATTTCCACCTAGCAGATTGGTACCCGGAATCCATTCCATTTCCAGTGATTTATCGAGGTGACTATTTTTGAAAGACGACATATTTTGATATTGGCAGAGTGGTTGGCCAGTTTCATTCATTCGATTGATGGAATATTTTAGGGGTTCCACATCCATATATTCACCATGGTAGGCCTCAATCGTTTCCATGACGGCGGATACTTTTGCGTTGATGGGAGAGATTCCCTTGCCCTGTGAGAGAGAAAGGGAGCGCGAATTAGGACGAACCGCAATATAGACAGGAATTCCAATTTCATCGAGGCCGGTGATATTGGCTACCCGGGTGATGCCCATTTCTTTAAAAAAGGGCTTAATTCTTTCATAAGTCTTTTCGGCAGTTACCGATCGATAATTCGGATAATTTAAAATATCCATGCGATAATCCCCACTTGTAAGGAAAGAACCGGGACGCCTGATCAAAGGCATCCCGGCATAGGTAATTAGCGTGCTACGCTCGAAAAGTGTGTAGCGGAAGATGTACGATCATCAAGGTTGCACGAAAAATGCGTGGCCGAAGATGTGCGGTCATCAAGGATTTCATTGGACATGATTGTCTCCTTTCTAGGGGAGACGTTACGCAGATTCTAATATTTCAATTATGATCTGGTTCCGGAATCTATATGGAAAGATATAGGTTTGACGTTCCGCGTTTTGTTATAAAAAAACAAGGATTTATCAAAAAATCCGTTTGGGACTGGTTCTTGATTTTTCATGTTCAGAAGACGGGATTCCTCGAGGTTTGCCAAGCTTTTCAAATTGGCCGTGAGCGTGCCCATATCGAGGTTCTGTGCAATCGCGCTGGATTTGGCATAAGACCCCACAAACCCTTGAATAGATCGGTTATAAAATGCGTGATAAACCGCCTTATAAAAATATAGCCAGGCGATATAGGAAAACTGCTGCATGTCTTTCATTTCGTCGATCAGAAGATCAATTTTATTCGCGAATGTTTCAGTATCAAAGTTGATCAGCAGGCTTTCGGCGTAACAGATATCAATGATTCCTTTTTTGGACCCTTGAAATGTTTTTCTGGCAAGTTCCTGCGCTTCAGCGGTTTTCTTTATTCCTTGTTCGGTGTTTCCCAGATGAAAATGACAAAGTCCGATGAGCGCAAGTGCTGGGGGAACAAGAAGAGTTATCTTCATGGTTTCTCTGGTTTTGATACCTTGTTCCAAATATCGCAGAGCTTGTTCAAATTTTCCAATGACTGCCATTGAATACCCGCAATGAACGGAAATATACAATTGTGTAAAAAGGTCACTCGTTTCATTAAAATGTTTATACCCTTCAAGGGCGGATTCTTCTGCCAGATCAATCTGACCCAGCTCAGCATAGCAGAATGACTCGATTGACGTGCTGGAGGCATAGGCCTCTACAAACATACTAAACTTTTGAAAGTGCTCATCAGGCCCTATATCATCCAAAACCTGCTTATGCATGTCGACAGCGGCATGAAAATCGCCGACTTCCATGGAAATCGCCCCATAACGGGAAATGGTTGATAGTTTTGCGTCGCGCAAGTTCAGTATTTTTGAATTTTCAATGTTCTTTCTGGCGCATTCTCTGGCCTTTGTCAGCTCTCCAACCGTCCAGTAAGCCGTCGATAATGTAGAATAAATCTTAAACCGATCTTCCAGCGACGTTTCTTCGGAAATGTTGGCAAGGTAGGATGAAATTGCCTCTGCCCTCTCTTTTTTGCCGAGGATAAGACAGGCGGCGTGCAATGGAATCAATGCATCAATCGTTCTATTTAGAAATTTAGCCGATGTAGAACTAAATTTAAGCCATTCAACATAAAGATCGTAATAGTCACTTGCGAGGTCGTACTGGGATTCATGGTACATGCGATCTGCAAGCTTTTTTGCAAGAACGCAGGCATATGCAATGAGGCCTGCTTCACGAGCGTGATAGACAAGGCGCTCCAGATTTTTATTGTCTTGGCGGATAAAAAAGCGAAAAGCCTGTGTATGAAGGGCATGGCTCTCAGAGACCGCGATGCTCTTTTTTATTCCTTCATACATAAGATGGTGCTGGAATCGAATGAATTCGCCTTGCCGCTCAATATATCCATTCTTTTGCAGAAGAATCAGATCGTTCTCTATGGCATCAGGTTCTTTAAGTATTTTTTGTAATTCGCTGACATGAACGTTGAAGCCCAGTATAGCGAGAGTTTTGAGAATCTGCCTTTGTTTCGAATTTAGATAAGAAAAGCGGATAGATATAATGGATGATTTTCCATCATTTTCTTGAAAATCGACCCCATGATCGAATGTCTTTTTGAATTGCACATTCCCTTCTTGTTCCTTGTTAAGAAAATAAAGTTCCTTAATGTAAAAAGGGTTCCCGTCGCTTAGGCCTAAAAGATCTTTCTCTGATGATATTGAAATATTGTAAGAGCTTTTTAGAAGCTGCAAGTATTTATAGAAGTTATTGCGGGAAAGATTATCAAGGTAGAACCATCTTTGGTGTCTATGAGATATCTGGGCGTAATCGCTCTTCTTTTTCCTGGTTGTGCATATAATATTGATATTCAATTTGTGACGGGAATGTACAATCTGATCTAGAAAATCAATAAAACTTTTTCGTGCAAGGTGAATGTCTTCAAAAATGAAAACAATCTTTTGTATCTGTGACATCTCCGAAATAATTCGGATGAATTCTTTATGTGTTTCCGAGTAGTCAAACGGATGGCCGTTGGACCCGCTCAGTCTTTTTTGAAGGTTTTGCAGATTGTCGAGTAACTGGGGATATTGCTCTTTGTTGCCATCTTCCCTTTTTACATAGCCAATGATTTTTTCGATAATATCATCAAGAAAAAAATGATTATGGAGATTTTTGTCTGGTATAAAATTGAATAAGAAATATTGGATCCCACGTTTTGAAAGTGGTGCAGTAAATTCATTTTGCAGTGTGCAGCTTTTTCCTGTGCCGGCATTTCCAGACAGGAATGCCAAGTGAGCGGTCGAATGATTTTCGGAAAAGGTATCGTCAAAGTATTTTTTGAATTTTGATGAGAAACATAGATACTGATTATCAGTATTTCCTGCAAAAAGTTGGCGGTTACTTTTCTTATTTTCCAGCATTGACATGGGAACACACTATAATAATTGAAATTGAAAGGACTTTAGTAATAATTGGGGAATGTGTCAAAAGGACGGATTGGTTTCTAGCTAACCAGAAGTGCGTTACCCCATACTAATGTATGTAAATTTATATGCTTATCTTCTCATAGTATAAGGAACACATATGTCACAGCTTAAATTATCGCGGTATGACCAGCATATAGAACTGCCAGAAGTTGGTATCGAGGGGCAGAAAAAAATCTATAATTCCCGTGTATTGGTAATAGGTGCTGGCGGTTTAGGCTGTCCGGTGGCGCTTTATTTGGCGGGGGCCGGTGTTGGAACAATAGGCCTGATTGACGGAGATAAAGTCGAAGAAAGTAACTTGCATCGGCAAGTTCTATACGGAATTAACGATATCGGGCATCCAAAAGTTGAGCGCGCAGCGCAGCGCCTGTCCGACATGATCAGCAACCAGAAAATAAAAACCTATGCGTTCTTTCTTGATGACAAGAATGCGGAAGAGCTTATTGCCGATTATGATCTGGTTGTTGATGCCACTGACAATCATATTACCCGTTTGCTGATTAACAAAATTTGTCTTAAGCAAAACAAACCCTGGGTTTATGGCGCATTGTATCGCTTCGAAGGTCAGACGGCAATTTTCAATGGTCGTAATGCCCCCTGTTTTAGTTGCGTGTTCCCGGGAGTGAATGAAAATTCGGCGCTTCCTACCTGTAAAACATCGGGGGTATTAAGTCCCGTGCCGGGTGTCATTGGTGGAATGCAGGCGCTGGAAACTTTAAAGGTTATTCTTGGATTGTTTGATAGCAGCCATACTCGTTTGAATATAATGAATTTTTTGGATGGGACGCAGAATAATTTCAATGTGCAACGAAATCTCGATTGCGTTGCCTGTGGCCAATACAACTAAGGAAGGTCGTTAATGAAAATCAAGTATTTCGCATGGATTAAGGAAAGATTGGAAAAATCAGAAGAAATTTTGAATATTGAGAAGATTGAAATTTCTTCGTTGCTTCATCAATTATCAAAAAAAGGTCAGCAATATAAGGATGTCTTCAGCAAGCCTGAAAAACTTTGCATTGCTGTGAATGAAGAATTGGTCAATTTGACGCAATCACCGGAATTGATAATAACAAACAACGATGAGGTCGCATTCTTTCCACCGATTAGCGGTGGATGACTTTCTCACTATTTATGATCGCGCAGTTTTGAAATAAGCGTATTGGCGTAATCACGGGGAAGTACAACAGCTAGATTGCGGTAGTAGGCACAAACAAAAACGCGAATGGCTCTGGGCAAATCTGCTTCGCCATCACTCGTACGAAAAACAAGTTCGTAAAGCTCCTTCAGGGTGAGGCCTTCCATTTTGGCCACTTCTTTTAAACTAGCCAAAAATTCTTCTTCCAAATCAATATAGACATATTTATTGTTTATGGAAATTTTGAGTTTTTTTACTTTTGGTGTGCCCATATTATACCTTCTTGATTAAGCATAATCTCACATATTTTGCTTTCACGGAAGCTCATTTATGTTGGCATCAACTAAGATAGGCCGTTCTGAGAATAGTTAGCAGATGACTGCATCCACCACCATTTTTCCTCCTATTTCGGACATTAAAAAGAATTATAAGCAAAACCCCGCCATTAAAGCGGGGTTTTGCTTATAGAGATTCTGGGCTTCTACAGTTTGTCTCGGGGATTGCGGGCAATATACCTTACGCAAGAATCCAATATCCGATGACTATTTTTTCTTCCAGGAGCCGTCCATGCCCTGGTACAAGCTGCCGCTGGCAAGGCCATTGATGATGTTTTCCGCCGCCACCTTGCCCACAATCGATACGGGTTGGCCGTTTTCTTTTGAAATCTTCTCGTACTCCGCACGACGGCGGGCATTGACTTCACTAACGACGGCACTGGCATCCGGGGACGATACGACAACACCGACATAGCCATCGAGTTTTTCACCGACAATCCCTTTTGCACGAGCTTGTGAGAGGTCTAAGGCGAAAGCTTCACTGGCTAACAATACGACTAGGGCAAACAGGGCGGCGATAAATGTGCGTTTCATGGGGGCCTCTTAGAAAATATCTTTGTTGTTTTTGATCGCGGTTTTCACGTCACGGTCGATTTCCACTTTTACGCGGTGTTCGATATTGACGTTCATGTTGATTTCGATCGGCTTGTCGGGTGCTTCGAGTTTTACAGTCGGCGTACAAGCACTAACGAGCGTCAAGGCCATTAAAGCCATAAAAATTTTGTTCATTCTGTTCCCTGTTCCAGCAGTTTTTCAGGATTGGTAAAAAACATAGCGTTTTGTTGCATAAAGTCCAGTACATCGCCCGTCAGATTGACGTTTAATTTCACAATACGGCCATTATAGACGTCCGGGTTATTGCCCTCCAGCGAAAGTCGCACAATCAGGCCTTCTTTGGAGGTATCGACGGCGGCGCTGAACACCGAATAATGCAGGTTTTCCAATATTTCACGCACCAATTGCGTTTTTTCATTGTCGCCGGGTATGGCCTCGGGCGGCATCTGGATCAGGCCACTGGTATCTGCTTTCAACGTGCCCTTGCCCAGTGTGTAGGAACCGTCCGGTTTTAAAATAAGCGGCAAGCGGCCGGAAACCGTGCCGGTGGCCGTCACTCTCTGCCCTGTCAGAGTTTGCATCAGATCGTTAAGCGAAACTCTTTTCACATCCAGATTGACTGTGATGTTCTTTTTCCGATCGAATGGAATACGCGTATCTTTGGCCGAAATAAATCCTTCCTTGAAAGGAAACGATGCAGATCTCAGGATAAGTGCATTCTTCTCGCTCGCCTTGATGTCAATCAACGTTGTAAACGACGTATTATAGCGCTTGTCCGCGCTAGTCAGTACGCCATCAATCTCTACGCTATTGCCGACATTGGTCAGCGTACCATTTCCCTTTACAACGGGTACTGGCATTGCCTCACCCAGATCGAGTGATTCCAGCGCCCACACACCGTTCCAGTTATGATTTTCATCAGGCTCTGCTTTCAGCGTGATGATGCCCAACGATGCTTCAGATGAAGCCGCAGTAAGGTTTGTCGCGTTGATCGTCATCTCCAATACTGTTTTCGGATTTTTCGACAGGCGCATATCGAATGGCAAGGACGTCTGCACAGATTTGCCGGAAATATGAAGGTAGCTATCTTTGATATCAACGGTAGAAAATGGCAGTAATTCTATAACATCCGAAAGCCCGAGATCCAATTCCTTACCTGGTTCGGCTGGCTGAATTGCATCCATGCCTGCGATTTTCCATCTTTCTTCCGTCTGCAAGATTTTTATATCCAGCCCGGTCAGGACGATGTCTTGCAAATTGCCGTCGAGCAATTCTTTTGGATCATATTGCACGGTGACTGATTGTAAGAGCAGAGGATCTTGGGCGCCTATCTGTATATTGTTGAATGTCGCTTGATGAAATCCGACATTGTCAATTTTGAAGGCCACATTCTCGATGCCGCGACTGTTTAGGAAGGCTGTGACGCGCTGCTCCAGCAGCGTATTCCACGGAACGGTGAAATAGGCGATAGCTCCACTCAAAAGGAGCAAGATAAGAATAAAAAGAAACAGGCGCTTCATCGCACCATCCGATTCAGTATGAAAATTTTATAACTCATATAGGGATGCACGTCTTTGATTTATTGAATATGTATATTAACAAGCGGCCTGAATAAAAAGTTCCTTTTATTAAGGGTGAGTCAGAACAAGCAGATGGTCATGGGCTTATAAGTCATATTTTCCTTATTTAGAATTCTTAGCTGAAACCCGCTTTTTCGGTGCACACAAGGCTAGCTTTTCCGTGCGGTTTAAATTTTTAATGGCGAGTTCGCGTTTCGATGCTTCGCTGCGGGTGGCGTAACCTTCTTCATATAACACGGAGAATGGCCCGCGGCCGCGCGTGTATTTGGCACCCGTGCCATTGCTATGGGCCTCCAGCCGGGCGGCCATATCATTGGTGATGCCCGTATAAAGACTTTGATCCGCACACTGTAAAATATAGACGACCCAGCTCATGCAGCTATGGTACAACAACCTCATGGAAAAGTCCTATGATGTCATTGTAATTGGGGCCGGTGCGGCGGGTATGATGTGCGCGATTGAGGCCGGCAAGCGCGGCCGCAAAGTTTGGCTGATCGATCACGCCGCAAAGATTGCCGAAAAAATCAGAATTTCCGGTGGTGGTCGCTGTAACTTCACCAACATTCATGCCAATCCAAAGACTTTCCTGTCCCACAACCCGCATTTTTGCAAATCGGCGCTAAGCCAATATACGCAGCAGGATTTCATAGCACTGGTTCAAAAACATGGTATCGCATTTCATGAAAAGAAATTAGGCCAGTTGTTTTGCGATTCATCGGCGCAGCAGATTATCGACATGCTGATCGACGAATGCCGCGCCGCAGGCGTGGTGTTGGAGAATGAAACGATCATTGAACAGGTAGAGGCCGTGGAAGGCGGATACAACGTTAAAACAAATAGGGGCGAATATTTCTGTGAGTCTTTGGTGGTGGCCACGGGTGGACTGTCTATCCCCAAAATCGGTGCCACAAAATTTGGCTATGATCTGGCTCGCCAATTTGGGCTCAAGGTCATCGAAACGCGTCCGGGCCTTGTGCCACTGATGTTTCAAAGCGCCCTGCTGGAACGTTGCAAGGAACTGAGCGGATTGTCGGTCGAAGCCACCGTATCTTGCGGTAAGACCAGTTTTTACGAAGGGCTTCTTTTCACTCATCGTGGTTTAAGCGGACCCTCTATCTTGCAGATATCATCTTACTGGCAAGAGGGGCAGGAGATTATTGTTAACCTCGCGCCCGGTATCGATGCGCTGGCATTTTTGAAAGATCGGAAAAAAGCCCAACCCAAACAGGATATTCAAACGGCGCTCGGCGATATCGTCCCCAAACGTCTGGCGGTCAGCATTTGCGAGGCGGCAATCATAGAGGGACGGATCGCGGACTTATCGGATAAGTCTTTGCAGGTTCTGGCAGCGGCCACCAATGATTGGCGCATCAAGCCATCGGGCACGGAAGGATACAGAACCGCCGAGGTGACATTGGGCGGCGTTGATACAGATGAACTATCATCCAAGACCATGGAATCCAAAAAGCAGCCGGGACTGTATTTCGTAGGCGAAGTGGTCGATGTCACGGGCCATCTGGGCGGATTTAATTTTCAATGGGCGTGGTCGTCCGGCTTTGCCGCCGGGCAATATGCCTAGAGCGGTAAGGGTTTGGGGGCAAGCTTCCAGGGCACCCAGCGGAAAATTCCGTTCTTCAAAATCCATTCCTGATAGTCGCGGTAGACCGGGTCACGGGCGAGATGGCGTTCCTCGGTATAGGCCCGCATGTAATAAATCCAGTTCATGATCAACAGCATGATGGTCGCACGAATGCAATCATCTATACTTACGAAGGCAATAAATGGCACGCCCATAAACCACCAGGCAATATTCTTGGCGATATAGGCGGGGTGCTTCGTAAAACGGTAAGGTCCGCTCGTGATAATCCCGCGGTGAGAGAGGTTGGAAAAACGATTTCCAAAAGCCACGGTGGCCCAGACATAGATAAAAATAAGCCCGACAATGATTGTTCCAAAAATTCCATAGAGGATCGGAATGTCTGCAAAAATTTTGCGCCAGGTGTCTTCAGAACTGAAGACCGTATAATTATCCTGAAAAAGAAGATTGAAAGGTGGATAGCAAATAAGGGCTACCACCCAGCCAAGCATGGTTGGTTCGGAACTGCGTTCATGCGTATCGATCAATCGCAGGGCAAAGATATAACCGCACATGGCAAAAATAATATCGATGGTAAAAAGCAGCGTCAGAGCAAAAAAGGTGAAGGAAACAAAATCGTCGAACCACATGCCCGTCAGGTTTCCCCTGAAATTGAGCATGTTCTTGGTCAGGAAAACTGTCATCAGGGGAACAAAGAACCCTTTGATAATCCAGTTCCTGCAATGCGGGCCTAGAAACTTTGTGTCAGCTTTCTTCCATTGCCCGGTCGCGATGAGGCCGACATTGTAATAAGAATCATGCGGTTCAGTCATCGCCCCATCAATGATAACGATATAGATGACGGCAAAGGAAAGAACGAGCGGGATATAAGGCCCCAGCCCGTCCCATGCCGTCTTATAAAAATCATTGTGATAGATCGGAAACGTATAATAGGCCAGCGCGAGGGCGCCAAGCGTCAGCCCGAGCCCGCCAAGTTTGATCGCTGATCTGACGGGATTGAATTTGAAGTGCGACCAGTCAAGACCGGTGCTGGCTCGTTTGTGAACTTTGAACAGTGCAATATCCACAGTAATCATGACCAGCGCCGTAATCCCGACAACGAGAAGCGCTTCGATATTGGCGCGTGGCGGCGGATTGTAATGAAAGAACACGCTGGTGGCGAAGGCGGTAACAAGGCCCATGATGCCCGTGAATGCCTGCGTTGACGATAGGGGTGGTTTGGAAGATGGAGATGTAATGATGAACTCCTTAAACGATTTGTCGTGTGCCGATTTCTACCACCTGGCTTGGCGGAATGCGGAAATAATCTGTGGCGTCCACGGCGCTCTTGGCCATGGCAATGTATATACTATCCTGCCATAGCGGCAGGCCATGATTGGGATCAGCAACAAATTTGCGGTGGCCGAGGAAGAACGAAGCATGCTCGACATCAATGTCAAAGCCGAGGCTGCGGGCGCGATAAAGGGCGGCAGGCACGTTTGGTGTTTCCATGAATCCAAAGCTCACGACCACGCGCAGGATGTGCGAATTGATCGGCTCTATTGATATGCGCTGCTCGATTGGAACGCGCGGGATGGAACATATGGCAATGGTCAGGATCACGTTCTTTTCATGCAGGACCTGATTGTGTTTGAGGTTCTGCATCATGGTTTCCGGGGCGTGACTGGGGTCGCTGGTCAGGAAGATCGCGGTACCGGGAACGAGATGTGGTGGATCGCGTTCCAGCATTTCGGCAAGATCAATAAGGGAAATACTTTGTTGCTGCGATTTGGTGGTCAAGTACTGCGTGCCTTTGACCCATGTGTATATGGCAATGATAAAATAAATGCCAAAAAGAAGGGGGACAAAACCACCATCGAATACTTTTAAAAGATTGGATGACAGGAATGTCAATTCAATGAACATGAACGGTGCAACAATTGCAAAACTGAGAGCTAGGCTTTTTTTCCAGATCTTGTGCACAAGAACAAAGGCGATAACGGAAGAACAGACCATTGTACCAATAACGGCGATACCGTAGGCCGCTGCAAGATTGCTTGACGTTCCAAAGACGAGCGCGAGCAGCACAACACCGATAGCCAGCAGCATATTGATCTTGGGCATATAGATTTGCCCCTGTGTGGATTCCGATGTATAGCGCACTTCCATACGAGGCAGGAGGCCGAGTTGCATCGCCTGCTGCGCTACCGAGAAAGCACCGGTGATGACGGCCTGACTGGCGATGATGGTGGCCATGGTCGCTAGGATTACGAAGGGAATAAGGGCCCACTCTGGCACCAGCAGGAAGAACGGGTTTTCAATCGCTGCCGGCGTCGCCATTAGCAAAGCGCCCTGACCAAGATAGTTGAGCGCGAGGCAGGGGAAGACGAGGTAGAGCCAGGCCACCTGAATGGGCTTGCGGCCGAAATGTCCGAGGTCTGAGTAAAGAGCTTCAGCACCCGTTACAGCAAGAAATACAGAGCCCAGAACGATAAAGCTGGTGATGCCATGGCTGAATAAAAATTCAATAGCATAAAGGGGCGAGAAAGCTTGCAGCACAAGGGGATATTTTACAATCCAGCTCAGGCCCGCCACCCCCATTGTAAGGAACCAGACTAAGGTGATGGGACCAAACAGCTTGGATACTTTTCCGGTGCCATGGCGCTGAACAGAAAACAACCCGAGGATAATCACAATTGAAATTGGCAGAACGTATTTTTCAAAGGCCGGTGTGATAAGGGTAAGGCCTTCGACCGCAGAGAGTACGGAAATCGCGGGAGTGATCGCGCCATCACCAAAGAACAAAGCGGCGCCCGCGACACCGGCAAAAAATACGATGCCAGTCTTTCGTCCTACAACCCGTTGCGCCAGAGCAGTCAGGGCAAGGATACCGCCTTCACCGCGGTTATCCGCGCGAAGTAGGAAAAGAACATATTTGATGGTGACGATAATAGTGAGTGCCCAGAGAATGAGGGAAAGGATTCCCAATATCTCGACATTCTCCACCCCGCCTTCACCAATGTGATGTGCTGCTTCCCGGAAGGCGTAAAGCGGGCTGGTTCCGATATCGCCATAGACCACGCCGATGCAGCCCAGCAACATCGCCCGGAAATGCGATTTCGACATTTTCGTCTCGGCTTTATGCGGGGGGACTTCATCGAGCGGTGTGGAAGGATGGAAGGTGATCATGACTCTCTTCGGATGGCGGTGATTTGTGCCACGCAAAAGGATAAGGCGCGCCGTGTTTATTGTCCATAAAAGAACAGGATTTTACCAAAATATGAAAAACGCGAAAATGCCTAGGGCAATGCGATACCAGGCAAAAGGGGTAAAGCCATAGCGAGTGATCAGCCCAATGACGGTTTTGACGACAATCAGGGCTGTTACAAAGGCGGCAGTGAGGCCCGCGAGCATCAATTCAAGATATTGGCTGCTGGCCATCAATGCATCCCAGTTCTTGTAAACATCATAGGATACAGCGCAGATCATGACGGGCATGGCGAGGAAGAAGGAGAACTCAGCCGCTGCCTTGCGGGTCAGGCCGAGGGCGAGGGATCCGATAATGGTGGCGCCGGATCGCGATACACCGGGGATCAGGGCGATGGATTGGCAGCACCCGATCAGGAAGGCCTGCTTGGGTGAAACATCATCGATCGTTTCCACGATGGGGTTGGTGAATTTCTTCTCGAAAATCAGGATGACAATCCCGCCAAGGATCAGGGTCGTAGCAATCACGATGGGATCATAGAGGACATCCTTGATAAAATTGTGAAACAGGGCACCGAGGATAAGTGCAGGCAAAGTTCCAATAGCAAGGTTCAGGGCAAATTTTTGTGCGACAGGGTCGTTGTGCAGGCCGGTTGCCGTGTCCCATAATTTCTGGCGATACAAAACCATGACGGCGAGGATGGCCCCGATCTGGATGAACACTTCGAAGACATGGCCGGGCGGGGCGGGGAAGTTCAATCCTTCCACCAGCAGGATCAAGTGCCCGGTTGACGACACCGGGATGAATTCGGTGAGGCCTTCAACAAAGCCGAGAAAGAGTGCGGTCAGTAGTTCAATCATTTTGCCAGTTTGCTATGACGGATTCCGTAGGCAAAGTAAATCACCAATCCGGCTCCCAGCCATAGTAAAAACCGAAAATGTGTTTCGTGTGGCAAGAATGCGATCAGCGCACCGCAGGACAGAACGCCAAGAACCGGGAGCAGAATGCCAAAGGGCATCTTGAACGGACGTGGCAATTCCGGGTGCCGCTTGCGCAGGAAGATAACGCCGCCGCATACCATAACGAAAGCACCGAGTGTTCCGATATTGACGATCTCGACCAGCTTTTGAAGCGGTACGAAACCAGCTGCTAACGCCATGATAAGGCCGCAGAGCACAGTGGTGCGCACCGGTGTGTGCGTCTTATCGCTGACCTTTGCAAAAAACTCCGGCAACAGCCCGTCGCGAGAAATAGAGAAAATAATGCGTGTCAAAGCATAATAAAGAACCAGCATCACGGTGGTCAGGCCTGCAATCACGCCTGTTGCCACAAGGCCGGAAGCCCAACTCACGCCAACTTGTTCCAGCGCGAATGCGACGGGCGACGATACGTTCAATTCTGAATAAGGCAGAACGCCTGTCAGAAGGCCAGACACGATCACATAAATCAGCGTGCAGAAAACGAGGGAACCGAGAATGCCGATCGGCACATCACGCTGCGGATTTTTGGCTTCTTCGACAGCCGTGGAAACGGCGTCAAAACCGACATAGGCGAAGAAGACAAGGGAGGCACCGGCCAGAATACCAATCGGCTTTCCTTCTGCGTCATGTTCAAACCATCCAAACGGCATGAAGGGTGTCCAGTTGTCTGGATTGACGTGGAAGAACGCAACGGCGATGAAAATTGCAATCGCGAGAACTTTGATAAATACCATCACGGCATTCAATTTTGCGCTCTCGCTAACTCCGCGAATTAGGAGGCCCATCAGGATCAGGATAATAACGACGGCAGGTAAATTGACGAGGCCGGGTGTTTGCGCAAATGGCCCGGCTATCAGGCTTTGCGGCAGGCCAAACCCGATGGCTGTCAGCGCGTTGTTGAAATACCCGGACCATCCGTTGGCAACGGCGGCGACGGCAACGCCATACTCTAGAACGAGGACCCAGCCAATAACCCAGGCGGCCAGTTCGCCGAAGGCGGCATAAGAATAACCATAGGCCGATCCGCATCCGCCGACGCTGGATGCCAGTTCGGAATAGGCAAGCGCGGCAAAGGTGCAGGCGATACCGGCAACAATGAAGGATAGAACAACCGCCGGGCCCGACATGGTCGCCGCTGCAATGCCTGTGAGAACGAAAATCCCGGTGCCGATAATGGCGCCGACGCCAAGCAATGTCAGGTCAAAAGCGGACAGACATTTTTTCAGGCCGGTATCGTGCAGGTCGGCATTCAATGGCTTGCGGCGGAACAACTGGTTCATGGCATATATCCTCTAAAGACGCTGATGTTTATTAAAAATACGGGGCTTTCCCGCGCTTCACAAGCCGAGTCTCGATGTTATCACCCGTCAATTCAGGTCTATTTCTTGGCTTTTTCGATCTTTTCGAGGCGCAGGACAACACGGCGGTTCTGGGCCTGGTTCTCGGCAATCGGGTTGCCATTGGCATCACGATTGGGAACTTTCGGCACGGCCTCGCCATAGCCGACGGCACGAAGACGCTGCGCCGGGACACCTTTTTCGATGAGATAGCGAACCACGGCGGCCGCGCGGGCGGTAGACAGTTCCCAGTTCGATGGGAATTGCGCCGTGCGGATCGGGTTGTCGTCCGTGTAGCCTTCAATCGAAATTGTGTAGTCCTTGTATTCTTCGGAATTCAATGTCGGCAGCAATTCATCAAGCACGCCAAGACCATCGCCATTGAGGTTGGCAGACCCGCGGTCATAGAATGGCGCGCTGTTCATCTCGATGGTCGTGATGCGGTCACCTTTTTCAACTTCGACATTTTCATCCTTGTTGAAACGGTCAACGATGGATGGCAGGGCTTCGAACGGTATGTCGCTGGTGGGCGGTGAATCTATTTCGGTTGGCGGCAGGGCGAATTGGCCCTTCATGTTGTCCGATGTCGCGCCCTTGAATGTTTCAACGACTTTTTTCTTGGCGTTTTCGAATTTGGTTTCTTCGGGCACTGAGATTGCAATAAACACGGCAAAGAAGCAAAGCAGCAGCGTGATCATATCGGCATACGTCATCAGCCAATCATCGACATGGGCCTCTTCCGTTGTGCGTCTGCGATCCGTGCGGAAATTGCTCATAGATTAACCTGCTTATAGGTTCCGGCATCGATATCGTAATGGCTTTCAAAGCTCAGGAACGAATTCAAATGATCCTGAATAAAACGCGGCGATTTGTTTTCGACGAGAAGGACGAGACCTTCGGTAATAAGCTGGTTTCTAAATCGCATGGCTTCCTGTTTTTGCTGGAGCTTGGAAGCCGCAGGCATATAGACCATCCGAGCTGTGACAACGCCGTAAAGCGTTGCAAGAAGCGAAACGGAAAGGCCGGCGCCGATATTCGACATATCGCCATTGAGATTGCTGAGCATGATCACCATCCCGACAAGTGTCCCCACCATACCAAAGGCGGGCGCATGTCCCGCCATCGCCATCAGGATGCGCGATGGAATGGTGTCGCGTTCATACATGGCCTCGGCGGCGGTTTCCATCATGCTGCGAATTTCACCGGGCTGGTAATTGCTCATCACCATATCAAGGCTGTATTTGATGAAGGGATCATCAATCCCTTTTTTACCGGTTTCTATTTCCAGTCCGCGCAGTCCTTTTTCACGAACGATGCGGGCCCAGCTGATGATTTCAACCAGGTCCTTTTGCAGTGTCTCATGTTTGGCTTGGGCTTCCTGGAACATCAGGCCGATGGATTTCAGGGCGACCATCACGTGCTTGGCCTCAAAGCTCATAAAAGCCACGGCAAGCGACCCGCCGACCACGATCATCAGTCCTTCAATACTCAGAAATCCGAAAAAATTGTCCGTGCCAATGAGGATGGCACCAATCAGCAGGATAAATCCCACGGTGGCGCCGGCAATCGAGGCTCTTGAATATTGCATAATGTTCCTAAAACGCTGGTGTCGACAATAAAGTGACGTAATGCAAACAGCATACCATTGTTAGGTGAGGCTTTCCAATCCCGGCGTCATTTTCCAGATGATGGGGAAAAGCTTTCCAGCCAGTTGCGGACCTCGGCGAGTTTTGCTTCAACGGCGGCCTTCTTGTGCTGAAAGGTTGCCTCATCGCTCAACTGACCGGCCATGGCGGCGCAGTTGCGCAGATCATTGGCGGTTGCGGCAAAAAATCTATCACCGGCCACAACGTTCCAGACGCCATCGGCTTTAAAAGCGACGGGTGTCAGAATTTTGCGAAGCTTCGCCTTGATCGTGCTTTTCAAGTTTGATTTTTTTGTTTCGGTTTTTG
>CAZUYV010000003.1:0-13150 GCA_964624435.1 uncultured Micavibrio sp.
AAACAGGGGTGCCCTTCGCGGCAATCGCGGCGGCGGCATGGTCCTGGGTCGAGAAGATGTTACAGGATGACCAGCGGACGGATGCGCCGAGGGCTTGCAATGTTTCGATCAAAACAGCCGTTTGAATGGTCATATGCAGGCAGCCAACGATACGGGCGCCCTTCAAAGGCTGGGATTTGCCGAATTCAGAACGCAGGGCCATCAGGCCCGGCATTTCGATTTCAGCGATGGTGATCTCTTTGCGACCCCAGTCGGCAAGGCCGATATCCTTGACTTTATAGTCGTTTTCTACGGTTTTCGGTTGCGCTGTCATCTTTTGCTCCTGATCTTGAGAAAGTTTTAATAATTCCGCGCTAAGACTTAAGGGCGAAGCTTTCAAAATGCAAGCTTTCAAACGGAAAAAACCATGAGCACGAGCAATTTCAACGCCGAAGCCTCCACACCCCGGTACACGTACCGGCGAAGCCCTGTGCAGGATCGCGCCTTTATGATTATGAAGCTGACGGACAACGAACCGGTGGCGGTGGGTGATTACACCGTGCTGGACCGCAAGGAAGACCTGTCTTTATCGGAAAAGAAGGTGATGAACCTGATTTCCCTGATGAACGGCCGCAAGAACCTGATGCAGCTGGGTCATGAAAGCAATACTCGTGTTCTCTACAACATTATGACCGAACGCGATGATGACGGCAAAATGCGCGTCATGTTCTACAATTTAGGGCAGGAGGGCGTGTCCATTGAAAACGCCCTGTTCAGACTGGAAAGCAGCGAAAATGACTCTCATCAATAAAGAAAGCCTGAGCTTTTTGACAAAAACCTTTGGCGATCCGAAATTCGCTCGTTTGCAGGTCGTGTCATCGACAGACGCCCAGCCAAAACCGGAACCGACCCCGGGCCTTTAATACCGGAAGAGATCTCGGTGCTCGATGGTGGCGGTGACACCTTTTTGCTGCAGCCATTGCGATAGCAATTCCACGACATAAACCGATCTGTGTTTTCCTCCGGTGCAGCCCATCGCGAGGGTAAGATAGTTTTTGCCTTCATGGCGGTACCGGTCCAGCAGCGGCTCCACCAATCCCTTGAAGTTGGTCAGGAAGGCATCAAAGGCCGGGTCTTGAGCAATGAATTCCTGTACCGGCTTATCCTGTCCGGTCAGGGGTTTCAAATCGGCCTCCCAATGCGGGTTTTTCAGGAAACGAACATCCATGACAATATCGGCCTCCCGCGGCAGGCCGTTTTTAAACCCGAACGACATTAACGTGACGTTTAAACGGGATGCAGCATTTTCACCAAAATACCCGGCCAGAACGCGGCGTAAATCATGGATGGAAAGTTCGGTCGTATCGATCAGGGCGTCCGCCTTTTCCCGCAGCGGGTAGAGTAGTGCCAACTCCTTCTTGATCCCGGCACTGACCGGGCGGTCGGCGGCCAGCGGGTGGCGGCGGCGTGTCTCGGTAAAGCGTTTTTGCAGCACGGCCTCATCCGATGTGATGAAAACCAGTCGTGCCCCATATTGCTGCGCCTTCTTCATAATCCCCTGCGGGTCGAACCCGCGGGTGCGGGTATCCATGCCTATGGCGACTGGTTTGCCGGATGCGGGGGTTTTGGCGACCAGCTCATCAATTAGCGGCAGAGGGAAATTATCGAAGACCTCATAGCCAAGGTCCTCCAGAACCTTGAGGGCGGATGATAATCCGGCTCCCGACAGGCCCGTGACGATGAGGAGGTTTTGATCAGCCATTATTCGTCACCTTGTTCAGGACAACGTTGAAACGGGCGCCGGCAACATCGCCTTTGTCATTGCGCAAATTCTCGGCCCAGATCTGGCCGCCATGGGCCTCCACGATCTGCTTGGAAATGGACAGGCCCAGACCGGAATGGTTGCCGTATCCTTCATGCTGCGGCCGTTCGGTATAGAACCGTTCGAAAATTGTGTTCAGCTTGTTTTCCGGGATGCCTTTTCCTTCGTCATCCACCTGCACAATAACCTTGTCGCCCTGTGTGCTCAGACGGACGAAAACCTGTCCGTCGGGCGGAGAGAAGGACAGGGCATTGGTGATCAGGTTCCCAAACACCTGTGTCAGACGGTCGGCATTACCCTTGATGAAGATATCGGGGTTTTCGGGCATATCGAGCATAATCTTGGAATCGCCGTCGCCACCATCATTTTCACCGCGTAATAACGGCTTCTTATACGCATCGCGAAGACGCAGCATCAGGGCCGGGATATCGACATTGCTCATCTCATCGCGGGACAATTCCGCATCAAGGCGGGAGGCACTGGAAATGTCGGAAATCAGGCGGTCCAGCCGCTGTACATCATGCTGGATGATATCGAGTAGTTTCTTGAGGTTCTCCGGATCTTTCACCTTGCTGGCGGTTTCGACCGCGCTGCGAAGACTGGTCAGGGGGTTCTTAATCTCATGACTGACATCTGCAGCAAAACGCTCGATCGTATCCATCCGGGTAAGGAGCGCGTAAGTCATGTCGCGGAGCGCCAAAGACAGGTCCCCGATCTCATCATTGCGGTGGCTCATATCCGGGATTTCAACATAGCGGCCCTTACCGGTCCGGACAGCCTCTGCGGCAAAGGCAAGGCGCTGAAGCGGGCGGCTGATCAGGCCGGAGAGGTAGATAGACAGCATGACGGTGATCCCGAGGGAGCCGAGGAACACCCGGAACACATCCACCCGGACTTCGGCAATGCTGCGCTCCAATTCGGCCCCATCCTTGATCAAAAGGACAACCCCCATGATCTGGCGGGATTTTTGAACGGGGGCTGCAACGGTCAGGACGATGCGGCCGTTTTTGTCCTTCCAGGCGCTGGCCTGCACGGTGCCGGACAGGGCGGATTGGGTGTTGGGAAAGGTGTAGATGTTCGCGGCTTCACTGGCCGGAAAATTTTCCAGCTTGGTCTTCATCGGGATCAAATCAAGGAAGCGCGTGGCCGACTGGGTAAACAGGGAATCAAAGGTCACTTTGGGTGGAATAGGCAGAAGGTTTTCCATCTCTACAGCACTCCCGAATGCTGCACCTGATAGTCTGTGTGAATCGGCCATAAGGGACCCATCGATGGCGTACAGCCGGATCCGACTCTTGCCGATTTCGCCCAGCCGCTGAACCATACGGCGAGCCAGCTCGGGCTTGATTGCCTCAATCTCTTGTGGGTTTTCAAACGGGATGGAGGTGATCTGGAACACCGGGCGGACTGCGCCTTCGGAAATGGCGCCGGAGAAAAGCTGCGCTTCGGACCGCAGGCCCGTCAATTCCCCTTCAATCAGGCTCTCGGTATATTGGCCAAGATAGAGGATCCCAAGGCCAAGAATCATGATGGCGATGATATTCACGGCCAGAATACGCAGCGTCAGGCCACTCATCTGGTCGTTTTGAATGGTCGCGTCGAAGGGATCTTTTTCGCGTTTCTTCCGGCGGATCAGGCGCAGCAAAACCGAAACTGGTTTCAAGGCTGCACTATTCCTTATACCGGTACCCAATGCCATAAAGGGTTTCGATATGTTCAAAGCTTTCGTCCACCTGCTTGAATTTTTTGCGGACGCGCTTGATATGGGAGTCGATGGTTCTGTCATCGACGTAGATATTCTCACCATAGGCCATATCAATCAACTGATCTCTGTTCTTCACATGGCCGGGGCGGAGCGCCAAGGCCTTGACCAACAAATATTCGGTGACAGTCAGGTTAACGGCGGCGCCTTTCCAAGTGCAAAGGTGGCGGGCATCATCGAGTTCAAGGAAACCGCGCACAAGATTTTCAGTCTTGGTTTTCGGCCCTTCATCCTTTTGTTTCAAAAGGTCCTGACGGCGCAGCAAAGCGCGAATCCGTTCAATCAGCAGGCGCTGGGAAAATGGCTTGGTAATGTAATCATCGGCGCCCATGCGCAGGCCGATCACCTCATCGACCTCATCATCCTTGGAGGTAAGGAAGATGACGGGAATGGCGGATTGTTCGCGCAGTTTGGATAGGACTTCCATTCCATCCATCCGTGGCATCTTGATGTCGAGGACAACGAGATCGGGCGGGGAATCGGTAATACCCTTCAACCCTTCTTCGCCATCGCTAAATGTTTTGACGGAAAAGCCTTCTGCTTCCAGTGCCATGGATACGGAGGTCAGAATATTGCGGTCGTCGTCAACAAGGGTAATTCTGTGGGTCATATATATCGGCCTTTATCGGTATCCTATTAATAATATGATCATATCCTAGGCCATCAATGTGATGATAAATATGGATAAAACAAGGTATTTTTGCGGCTGGCCCCTCCTTTTCTTCCCATATTAAGGGTTTTTTATCTTCGCCCCTTTAGACTGGGTGCAATTTGGGGCGAATTACATGACGCACATGGATATATCAGGCAACCTTATCCAACACCCTTTGGTATCAAAGGCGTTTTTGGCTGCGCGGGAATGGCATAAGGGGCAAAAACGGGGAACCAGCTTCAAGTCAGAAGTCTCTGCTTTCTCTCATGCCTTAAGAGTTGCGGAAGTTTTGCAGCAAAATGTCGATTATGACCCAATCTTGATCGCCTCCGGTCTTCTCCACGATGTTATCGAAGATCCAACAGGGGCCACGCGTGAAATTATCGCGGACCAGATATCCGGGGATGTTGCGAGTATCGTTGATGAAGTTAGTCTCGATACCTCTATCAAAGGTAAATTACGCAGGGATATGCAGGAAGCGGCTATTCCAGGTATGTCCCTTAATTCCAGGCGCCTGAAAGTTGCGGATCGTTCCGTAAATCTAATCAATCTGGCATTTGATCCGCCGCAAACATGGCGGCTGGAAAACAAGATAAATTATCTGCTCTCCAGCCAGAAATTGCTGGAGAATGCTGATATTCCTGATCTGAAACTCAAAACCTTCGCGCAGGAAGCTTTGCAACTGGCGGAACGTGCGGTGTTGGTCGGAATCCGCGAAAAAATATTGCAGGATGGCCCACAATTTAAGGGGATAGAGGGTGATATTTCTCCTATCGTTCAAAAGGCGATGCGGGATATTGAACTGATGCCTACGCTATATGATGAAGAGGGCAAACCCGTTCAGCAATCTTCTGACCTGGATGAAGCCTATGCAGAGGCTCCGTGGGCGCAAAGGGAAATCTCCACTGTGGTGAAGCATCTAGGACAGGCCTATGGCTATACCGCCATTCTGCCCAATGAACTCAAATCCCGCACCCGTGCCAATGAAGTGGTAGAAGGCCGTATGGGGGGCGATGCCCGTTATTTGAATGATATTGCCCGGGTGGCAATTGTCTGTAAAACGCTCGATGAAGTTGATCAGGCCATGCACGCCATTTCACAGTCATACAAGAATGTGGTCATTTATGACAGGTTTGATAACCCGCCCCCGACAGGATACCGTGATTTACGGCTGGTTGTGCGGACAGACAGGTCACACTTTGCGGAAATCCAGATCCATCTGGAAAGTTACTGGAACGCCAAAAAATACAAGGGCGATGACATTTATCATCAACTTCGCAAAATAGGCTGTGGTGCTGGTGAGGAATTATCGACCGATGACAAGCGGTCGCGAAGAAAACTTTATGAAGAAAGCCGCGCCCTTTATAAAGAAGCGGGCACGCCGCATGGGTTTACAGACCTGAAACCTGGAAACTGTCCACCTATCCGCTATGACCAGTACGTGGTAAAATCAGCAGAACGTAAACTCGGGGACAATTTCAGTCCAGCCCCTACATTATCGTAAGCGCACAAGATGTCTGAAAAATATTTCAAATTTATCAATCGATTGGCAAAAATTGGCTATGATAAAGCTGAAGAACCTTCCTATTGCGATGTCTGGGATGACAAGGAACTTATCTTCAAGCGTCGCAACGATCTCTTGGATGATCTTTTGAACCATCCCGAGACACAGGAAATGACAAAACTGGATTTTGAACAGACCTTATCCCGTCGGCAAGTCCAGCACGCTCAAATCGAGCGCTCGCACAAATAATTACTAACACTTAAGCCGCTAGTATATTTCCCATGAAGAACAGCGACCCCGCCATAACAACCCGGGATGGCGGGGTAGAGGCGTACATCTGGCCTAGCTGTACGATGGCGGACCTTGCATCCTGGGCGCTGTGGATGTTGGCAAAGCCAAGCTCCTTCGCTACGGCCTCCAATTCCTCGGGGGTGAAACTCGAATTCTCGTCCGTAATCCGCGTTACCGTGATGGACCTGACAAAAGGCAGCAGGGGGGCAAGGAAGGCACGGGGGTCTTTTCGATTGACCATAGCAACGACCAGATGAATCGGTTCTGCATCTTCCGCAGCCCATTCTTTCAATTGTTCGGCGAGGACAAGGCCACCAGTATCGTTGTGTCCGCCATCAATCACAATTTCCCACGAAGGTGGTAGAAGTCCTTTAAAAACGTGGTTTTCCAGAGTCTGAAGGCGGCCCGGCCAGTCGATCTGGGTAAGCGCTGTGGATAGAATTTCGGTTGAAAAATGTTCCGGGGCAATGACCCGAAATGCCTCTATCGCGGCACCGGCATTCCATAGCTGATGACTCCCAATAAGGCTGGGCTTTGGCAGGCGAATAGAGTCATGTTCGTAGCGAAACAGCATCAGGTTCGATTCAGGTGCGGTGCACCACTGCGCACCCCAGAGTCGAAGCGGTGCTTCTGGGGATAAGTCTGAGGATTTCTTGCGGAAAACATCGAGGACACCGACTTCCAACGCTTCCGGGAACTGGTATCCGATGATACAGGGCACACCCGCCTTCATAATTCCGGCCTTTTCTGCTGCGATTTCGGGCAGTGTATGGCCAAGAAACTTGGTGTGATCATAGGAAATGGCCGTAATCACGGTGGCCACGGGGTTTGGGACGATGTTGGTGGTATCGAGCCTGCCGCCCATCCCGGTTTCGAGCAAAAGATAATCCGCCGGGACACGGCTGAACGCCAAAAATGACGCGGCGGTGAAGATCTCGAAGAAGGTTATGGGCTCATCGCCGTTAATTTCGATACACTCGTTCAGAACATCAATGAGGCCCTCGGAGGAGATCAATTCACCGGCCAGACGAATCCGCTCGGTTGGGTGGACAAGATGCGGTGACGTGTAGACATGCACCGTGTGACCCGATGCCTCGAGCAATGCGCGAAGCGTTGCAATTGTTGAGCCTTTGCCGTTGGTTCCGGCCACATGAACCACTCGGGGCAGACGCAAATGCGGGTTGCCGAGCGCTTCCATAAAACGATACGTTCTGTGCAGAGAGAGGTCTATTTCGACATTATAGAAGCCATATAAACGCTGAAGGATCGCCGCTAGGCGATCCTCTATAGCCGGGTCAGATGACGCACCGGTGAACCGTTTAACGGGCTGCTGATTTTTTGACTGGCTTGGCATTCTTCGCCACGCTGTTTGCTGGTTCTTGGGTAACCTTGGCGACTGCTTTTTTCTTCAGGATGGCTACAGCGGCTCCTGTTGATTTACCCGCAGCAGCGGCAGCTGCTTTTCCAGCTCCCAGCAGTTTCAAATTCGAACCGCCTTGTGTGCCGGCATTGCCGCCTTTGTTCTTGATCATCAGCAGATCGAGAATGCGGCCGACCGTTTCTTTGAGGTCTGTACGTTTGACAACCAGATCAACCATGCCGTGCTCTTGCAGATATTCCGCCGTCTGGAATTCCTTGGGCAGTGTTTCACGGACGGTTTCTTCGATCACCCGGCGACCGGCAAAACCGATCATTGCGCCGGGTTCGGCAATATGAATGTCACCCACCATGGCGAAGGAAGCGGAAACGCCGCCTGTCGTCGGGTTGGTCAAAAGAACGATATAAGGCAGGCCTTCTTCCTTCACCATATCAACGGCGATGATGGAACGCGGCATTTGCATCAGGGACAGCGCCCCTTCCTGCATGCGGGCCCCGCCGCTTGACGGAATGGTGATCAGGGCTGCGCCTTCCTTGACGGCTGTCTCGGCGGCTTTGACGATACCTTCGCCCACGGCCGTTCCCATCGATCCGCCCATAAAAGCGAAATCAAAGGCGGCGATTACGACGGGTTTTCCGCCGATCGTGCCGCTGGCAATCTGGATGGCGTCCTGCTCGCGGGTTTTCTTCTGCGCGGTAACAAGGCGGTCAGCATATTTTTTGCTGTCTTTGAATTTCAGGGGGTCGTGCGGAACGCGCGGCAGGGCGACACGTTCATAATGCCCGTTGTCGAACATCAGGGTGAGGCGGTCTTTGACGTCCAGCGCCAGGTGATGGCCGCAATGATAGCAGACATTGAGGTTGGCCTTCAGTTCCTTGTGGAATAACATTCCATCGCAAGACTCGCATTTCTGCCACAGATTGTCGGGAACATCTTTCTGTTCCCCGACGATAGAACGAATGCGGGGACGGATAAAGTTGGTCAGCCAGTTCATGGGTTACACAGCCCTGTTGTTGAAACCAGCGCGGAGAGTGCTCCCGTAGCGGGCTTTTTGTCAAGCTAAACGGCGTTGCGGAGGGCTTTTATCTGTGCGGAAATGATCGCCGGAAAATCGTTATTACCTTGATTTTCTTCGATATTCTGAACGATTGCCGACCCCACCACGACCCCGTCCGCAATGGCGGCAAAACGGGCTGCATCTTCGGGTGTTTTGATCCCAAATCCGGCCACGATGGGCAGATCGGTGGATTTGCGGATCTCTTTTATATGTTTGGCCACGGCGACCACATCGGCGGTTTTGGTCCCCGTGATGCCCATGATGGACACATAATAGAGGAACCCGCTGGCATTTTTGAGAATTTTTGGCAGGCGTTTTTCATCCGATGTCGGGGCGATCAGGCGGATCAGCGCAATATTATTATGCTGCAGTTTTGGCAGTATCTCGTCTTCCTCTTCCGGCGGGATATCAACGATGATGACACCATCAACTCCATAAGAGGCTGATTTTTCTGCAAATTTATCAATTCCGTATTTTAAAATCGGATTGGAATAGCCCATCAGGACGATTGGCGTGACCTGATTTGTGCTGCGAAATTGCTGCACTATTTGTAAGGTGCCTTCCAATGTCATACCGGCGTTGAGGGCACGAAGCCCCGCCGCCTGAATCGCCGGGCCATCGGCCATAGGGTCTGAAAACGGCATGCCGATCTCAATAATATCGGCGCCATTGGCCGCCATATCCTGCAATATTTTGAGGCTGGTCGCCGCATCAGGGTCCCCCGCCATGGCAAAGGTGATCAGGGCTTTTTTTCCCTGTGCCTTTAATGCAGCAAAGGTTTTCTCGAGACGGTTCATGTGTTTACGCCCACACAGATCAAAACTTCATGCAGCCCCTCTTCAAAGAAACGGGGGCCGTAGATTTCAACATCGGTCTTAAAGGTGCGTTTCAAATCGGTTTTCCAAATGGACTGCCATGTTTCAATCAGGGCTTTGGGCTGTTCGCCCTGCGCCGCGAAGATCAGGTAATCGCCTGATTCCACGAAAACGCTTTCCAGCCCGTCCGCCAGCGCGAAGTCGTCTGATTTGACGCGGCAGCCGATGGTCAGGGAATAAGCGGCCTCGTGGTCACCCTCATAATCGTGATAAACGGCATAAATCGCCTCGCCATCCTTGGCCGGAATGGCCTCACCGACCGCTTCTTCAAAGAAACGCTGCCACAGGGCGTTGATATCATCGGTCGCCTTGCCATCCTTGTTTGTTGTGCGCACTGTGACGCCTACAACGGTAAAACCGCCCAAATTCTGCGCTTCTCCCGGGTTTTCTGAAATATTATTTTGCTGCGCTTTTGCACTACTCATATTTTGACCCCTAAATGTTGCGCAACGGTGAAGATGTCCTTGTCACCGCGGCCGGAAATATTGACGACCATCAGGTTATCCTTAGATAGGGTCGGCGCCAGTTTCCGCGCATAGGCAATGGCGTGGGAGGATTCGAGCGCCGGGATAATCCCTTCCATTTTGCTGCAATACTGAAAGGCATCGAGGGCTTCTTGATCCGTCACGGACACGTAATTCACCCGTTTTTGGTCGAACAGCCAGGCATGCTCAGGGCCGATCCCGGGATAATCAAGCCCCGCAGAAATCGAATGTGCCTCGGTAATCTGGCCGTCCTCGTCCTGCAAAAAGTAAGACTTCATACCATGCAGCACGGCAGGGCTACCGCCATTGAGGCTAGCCGCATGTTTGTCTGTATCCACCCCATAACCCGCAGCTTCTACCCCGTACATCGCAACAGATTCATCATCGAGGAAGGGATGGAACAGGCCCATAGCGTTGCTTCCGCCACCAATACAGGCCACCAGCGTATCGGGCAGACGGCCTTCCTTTTCCATCATCTGCTCCCGGGTTTCATGGCCGATGATCGACTGGAAATCCCGCACCATTTCGGGGAATGGGTGGGGGCCGTTGACGGTTCCGATCAGGTAATAGGTATCTTCGACATGGGCAACCCAGTGCCGCAGAGCCTCATTGATTGCATCTTTCAGGGACTGGGAACCGGAAGTTACGGGCACCACTTCGGCACCCAGCAATTTCATCCGGAAGACATTGGGTTTCTGCCGCTCAATATCTTTGGCACCCATAAAAATAGTGCAGGGAAGATCGAACAGGGCGCAGACCGTGGCGGTCGCCACGCCATGCTGCCCCGCGCCGGTTTCTGCGATAATCCGGGTTTTTCCCATACGCTTGGCGACCAAAATCTGGCCAAGGCAGTGATTGATTTTGTGCGCTCCGGTGTGGTTGAGCTCATCGCGCTTGAAATAGATTTTGGCCCCGCCGAGGGCCGCCGTGGTTTTTGCAGCAAAATAGAGCGGGGACGGGCGGCCGACATAATTCTTGGCCAGATCGTTATACTGGTCCCAAAACGCCGCATCATCGCGTGCCGCATGCCATGCCTTTTCGACCTCAAGGATCAGTGGCATCAGGGTCTCGGCGACATAGCGGCCACCATAAGGGCCGAAATGGCCGTTTTCATCGGGGCCGGAGCGGTAGGAGTTCTTTTGGGACATGGGAAAGGTTTTAGCTGTTCTATGCGTCCCGCGCCAAGGGTTTTTACGCGTTTTTCGCAGCCTCGATAAAGGCGCTGATTTTGGCGGGATCTTTGACGCCGCGGCTAATCTCAACACCGCTTGATACATCCACGGCATCCGGGAGAATAAGGCGGATCGCCTCAACCACGTTTTCGGGCGTCAACCCCCCCGCCAGCATCCATGGTTTGGAGGGGGCAAAGTCTTTTAGTAGGTTCCAATCAAAAGTTACGCCTTGGCCACCCGTGGATTGGTCATCCAAGGCAGGCGCATCAATCAGCAGCCAGTCGCAATACGGGGCGAAATCCTCGGCCCTCGTTAGATCAGTCACGGACAAGGCTTTCATCATCGGTTTGTCAAACCGTGCAGCAATCGCTGCGCAATCATCTGGCGTTTCATTGCCGTGTAACTGCAACAGGTCAATCCGCACGGATTGCAGTGTGCGTTCAATCACATCCATCGGCGCATCGGCAAACAGGCCGACCACCTGCACATGATTGGGGACATAGCTGGCAAGATAGGTTGCGACCTCAATCTCAACATAACGGGGGGATGATGGGATGAAATTAAGCCCGACAAAATCGGCATAGGATTCAAGTGCGGCGGTCATGGCGTCCGGTGTACGTATGCCG
This sequence comes from uncultured Micavibrio sp., assembly GCA_964624435.1. Taxonomy (GTDB): domain Bacteria; phylum Pseudomonadota; class Alphaproteobacteria; order Micavibrionales; family Micavibrionaceae; genus Micavibrio_A. The sequence continues at coordinate 11,604 of CAZUYV010000003.1, forward strand.
CAAATTTTTACTTTTGTATTTTGGGAGTCGGCCATAGCCTTATGCCAGTGAAGCAAGGATGTCGCGCGCGGCTTGCGCTGGATCGGGTGCGCCGGTGATCGGGCGACCAATCACCAAATGGGTTGCACCGGCATCCATCGCCTCTTTCGGTGTCATCACGCGCTTCTGATCCCCTACATCTGAACCTTGCGGGCGGATCCCTGGCACCATCAGAACGAAGCTTTTGGGAAGCGCGTTTCGTAATTGTTTTATCTCATGCGCGGAGCAGACAACACCCGCCAGCCCTGCGTCATGGGTGAGGTGCGCGAGACGGAGCACTTGGGCCGCTGGGTCATGACCCTGACCCACTGCGTCAAGCAGGGATTCATTCATGCTGGTCAGGACAGTGACGGCCAGAAGCTTGGTGTTGCCGTTGCAGGCAGCAAGGCCTGCGCGCATCATCTCCGTTCCACCAGAGGCGTGAACATTTAGATACGCCACGTCCAGCGATGAGGCCGCAGACACTGCACCAGCGACTGTATTGGGAATATCATGATATTTCAGGTCCAAAAACACGCTCGGCTTGACCCGTCCGGAAAGGATCGTTTGAACCCCCTGTGGACCGTGTGTGTTGAAGAATTCCATGCCAAGCTTGATTCCGACCCCTACGCTACTGAGCGTTTCAGAAAGCTCCTTTGCCTTTCCCATATCCTTGGTATCGATGGCACAATAGATGATGGGGAGGGGGGATGTGGTCATGGTTTTTTCTCTAACAAGCGGGTCGGGACAACAGAATAATTATGGGATTTGTATGTGTTCTGATTGGCAACCGCAATCTGTTTTTCCAGCGCGTCGATTTTTCGTTTTTGCTCACGCGCTTTTGAACGAAGCCGGCCACTCGCTGCCCATGTCATGAGCGCGCCAAAAAAGAAACCGAAACCGATGGCGGTGAGGACCGGAATGTAAAGCGGGACAGTGAGAGGGGCGTGCCACGGGCTCCAGATCACCTCCACCTGCTGCGTGTGAAAAAACGCGAAGGCGACTGCAGCAAAAAGAAGGGGCAGTGTGACAAGCCAGGCCAGAAAGCGGAAAACGAAATCTTTCATGCGTTCTTTCTAGCATGAAGGGGGATGGTGAGGGCAGGTTTTATCCCGACTTTATCCCCTTCTTTATCCCTTCTAGGTTTCAGGCAATAAAAAAGCGCCCAACGGGCGCTTTGTCGAAAACTCGAAATCCTTATTCGTCTTCGCCGTGGTCGACGCCGCCATTAAGGCGTTCGCGCAGGCCCTTACCGGTCTTGAAGAAGGGAAGGCGCTTGGCATCGACCTTAACGGTTTCGCCGGTGCGCGGGTTGCGGCCTGTGCGGGCATCGCGGGATTTTACGGAGAAAGCCCCAAAGCCGCGGAGCTCAACACGGTCGCCTTTGGCGAGGGCTGCGGAGATTTCATCGAAAACCGTATCAACGATTTTCTCGACATCGCGCAGGAACAAATGCGGATTGCGTTCCGCCAGTTTCTGGATGAGTTCGGACTTGGTCATGGCCTCCGGTCTCCCTAATATCTTGATAT
>CAZUYV010000003.1:13250-27183 GCA_964624435.1 uncultured Micavibrio sp.
TTCTGGATGAGTTCGGACTTGGTCATGGCCTCCGGTCTCCCTAATATCTTGATATATCTCCAGAATGCCTCAAAACAAGGCATACCGTCAAGCAAAACATTGATTAAAAAGGATATTCCCTAAAAAGGCCGGAAAAGCGCGGGGTCCGGGCGCAAAAAAACCGGGCCACATTGCTGGGGCCCGGTAAGTTTACCTTTGAATCAAACGAAGGAGATGGAGATCTACCAAATCCAAAGGCGTATTATTTAGCGCCGAAGATTACTCTTCGGAGGCAGCGTCATCCGCTGCGTCATCTGTTTTCTTGGCTTTCTTGGCAGCCGGTTTCTTGGCGGCCTTTGCAGGTGCCTTGTCTTCCGATTTGCCAAGAGCAGCGCCCAGAATATCGCCAAGCGATGCACCGGATTCGGTTGAACCGAATTGTTCCAGGGCTTGCTTGTCTTCATCCAGTTCGCGCGCCTTGATAGACAGCGTGAGGTGGTTTTTCTTCTTGTCGACTGTCAGAACTTTCGCATCGACTTTTTCGCCTACGGCGAAACGGTCTGGGCGTTGTTCCGAACGTTCGCGGGACAGATCGGCTTTCTTGATAGTGCCGGTCATGCCTTCGCCAACGCTCACTTCGATACCGTAATCTTTCACTTCCGTGACGGTGCAGGTAACGACAGAGCCTTTTGGAACGCCAGCGCCTTTGCTGCCGCCTTCTGGCTCAGTTGTCAGCTGCTTCATACCGAGAGCAACGCGCTCTTTGGCTGGATCGATATCAAGGATTTTGACCTTAACTTTGTCGCCCTTTTTGTAGTTCTTAAGGACGTCTTCGCTCTGGTCTTCCCATGAAATGTCGGACAGGTGAACCATGCCGTCTATATCGTCATCGATGCCCACGAACAGCCCGAATTCCGTGATATTGCGGATTTCGCCTTCGAGGATCTCGTCAACTTTATGCTTGTCGGCAAAGCCGGCCCATGGATTTTCCTGTGTCTGCTTGATACCAAGCGAGATGCGGCGTTTTTCCATGTCGACTTCGAGCACTTGCACTTCAACTTCCTGAGATGTTGAAACGATTTTGCCCGGGTGAACGTTCTTCTTGGTCCATGACATTTCAGACACGTGAACAAGACCTTCGATACCATTTTCCAGTTCAACGAACGCGCCGTAATCGGTGATGTTCGTGATGCGGCCTTTGAAGCGCGCACCCACTGGATATTTGGAGGCAACGCCTTCCCATGGATCGTTTTCCAGCTGTTTCATACCCAGCGAGATACGACCATTTTCAGGGTTGTAACGGATAACCTGTACATCGACAGTCTGGCCAACGGACAGAACTTCGGATGGGTGGTTAACGCGTTTCCACGAAATGTCGGTGACGTGCAGAAGACCGTCAACACCGCCGAGGTCAATGAACGCACCGTAATCGGTGATGTTCTTGACCAGACCTTGTACAACGGAACCTTCTTTGATCGTCAGCAACAGATCGGAACGTGCCTCGTCGCGGGATTCTTCAAGAACCGCACGGCGGGATACAACGATGTTGCCACGTGGACGATCCATTTTCAGGATCATGAATGGCTGTGGTGTGCCCATCAGCGGGCCTACATCGCGTACTGGGCGAATATCGACTTGTGAACCAGGCAAGAACGCAACAGCGCCGCCGAGGTCAACAGTGAAACCGCCTTTAACACGGCCAAAGATAACGCCGGTAACGCGTTCGCCTTTATTCGATGCTTTTTCAAGATCGATCCAGACTTCTTCGCGGCGGGCTTTTTCGCGGGAGAGAACGGTCTCGCCTTCACGATTTTCCATCCGGTCAACGAACACTTCAACAATGTCGCCTACGCGGATTTCCGGGTCTTGTCCCGGCATCGTGAATTCGCGAAGGGCCACACGGCCTTCGGATTTCAAACCGACATCGATGATGACGGCGTCTTCTTGTATTTCGATTACTTTGCCTTTGACGACGTTGCCTTCAAAAGCGTGATTTTGCATGGATTCGCCCAGTAGTGATGCGAAGTCATTTGAATCGCTGTTGTCAGCGATTTTTGCGGATGCTTTACCCATAGTTTGATAGTCCTTTCAGATTTTTTGATAGATCGACTTAAGGCCTGTTCTTCCCCGCAGGGCAGGCAAAAGGGATCTTCATATTCGCGGTAGAGGCGCTAGGGCCTTTGGATTTACGGCGAACGAGGGCAGATTTAGGGGATTTGGCCCGTAAAAGCAAATGTTTTTCGATATTTTTTGGGTCTTTGCGTATGATGATAAGCCGTTCTTGCTGCGGCTTTGCCTTGGACTTTTGTCAGTGATTGGGTAATTATAGGAATACCAAGCGCTTAGCGTGTGGTTAGAGATAGGGTTCGCCTGCTTATTTCAGGCGTTTTCAGGGGGGTTTTCATTCAATGCGCGCAATTTCGCGTCAATCCGGCAATGTATTGTTTCTGATCCTGATCGCGGTCGCGCTTTTTGCTGCGCTGTCTTATGTCGTGACGCAATCGACGCGAAGTGGGGGTGGGGGGGCGGATAAAGAAAAGATGCAAATGGCCTTCGACCATGTGCTCAATCATATTACCTCGCTGCGGACGGCCTGGGCCCGCATGACAATTGCGGGTGTTGCTTTTAATGCTGTAAATGCCCGCTATCCTTTGCCGGCTGGCGGAGCGGGCCATGATTCTTACGCTACGGACAATACGTTATGCCCGGCGGCCGGAACAAATGATCGTTGCAAGCTTTATCACCCCTCAGGTGGAGGTATTGCCTTTTTGGATTTTGCCCAGCTTTACCCGGAACTGACAGGCTCTATCCCTGCCAGCGCAAACCCGTGGGTTACGTCTAATGTCGGGCTTGTTTCTTGGAACACACGGGCCGGAGGAACCTTCGAAGAAGATGTCACCTATTCTGTCCATGTTACGCGGCCTTTTTGTGACTACATCAACAAACGGCTCGGCGTTAAAACCGTGGATCAGGAAGCGGGGACCGGCGGCCTTGGTACCCCATCGGCCCTTTGGCATATGGGGGTTCTAAACGGAAATGCCCCCGTTATTGCAAGTGACGGGGCGATACGCTGGGCGGTACATTTCATGCAAACCATTTATCAGGCAAGGATATGGGTTGCTGGGTGTTCACAGGGCCGACTTACGTCTTTACTGCGGTTGTTTATCTGAAATAATTATTTCCGCGCGGCGGCTTCGACAATGGTGCCGCGAATGATGGACAGGGCCCGTTCCATCACTTCGCCTTCGGACAATGTGCTGGTATCGATGACATGCGCGTCCGGGGCGGCCTTCAGGGGCGCGGTGTCCCTGGATGAATCCCGCTCATCCCGTTGCTTCATTTCAATCAGAACGGTTTCAAAATCGGTTTGAATACCCTTGGCGGTTAGCTCATTCAGGCGGCGCTTGGCGCGTTCTTCCACGCTGGCGGTGATAAACAATTTTACGTCGGCGTCTGGGCAGATCACGGTGCCGATATCGCGTCCATCAAGAATGGCTCCCCCGAATGATTTTTCATCCTGTCCCTGTTCTGGGTCCATGGCGAATCGCTTTTGGAAGTCCAGAAGAGCTTGGCGTACGGACGGGAATTTGGCGACATTGCTGGCGGCTTGGCCGACAACATCGGTGCGCAAATCCGGGTTTTGCAAATCTTCGGGTTTGAGGGCAAGGGCCTTGGCGGCACGGGTGGCATCGATTTCAGAAGCTGGGTCGCCGCCGGCATCAAGCACGGCCTTGCCAACACAGCGATAAAGCGCGCCTGTATCGAGATAGGCATAAGAAAGGCGCTGGGCCAGACGCCGTGCCAATGTCCCTTTTCCGCTCGCCGCGGGCCCGTCAATCGCAATCACCATATGTGCCATGGCCAAAGGATTACCCCGAACGGCAAAATCATGAAAGCGGAAATTGGATGGGCGCATAAAAAACCTCGCCGGGAACATTATTCTAAGGTCACTGTGGACTGATTTGTTAAACCCGCCAAGAAAATTTTGTGCAGCATGGGGGATGTCGTGCTAAACAGGAAAAAAGGGAAACTAGATGCACAAAATTCTCGCCTTCGCCGCTTTCACGCTTTTACTGTCAGCCTGTTCGACCGGTATTCCGCTCGATAAATATGCGCCGCAAAAGCAGAATCGCGATGATTTTACCTTCTGCTATGGCTATAGCTGCACTTCGAAAAAACAAACGGAATTCACCGAATCAGAATGGAAGAGCGTAACCGCCTTGTTCAAACCTGCCGCCAAAACACCGGAGCTAGAGCGCAGCAAAATTGCTGCAGCAATCGCCAAGATGGAACGGATTATCGGCGCGAAAACCGGGACATCGCATGACCTGCCGGAGGCGCGGGGGAGGAAAGAAGACGCGTTCCAGATGGATTGCCTCGATGAAACCGTCAATACATCCCGCTATATCGGATTTCTGCAATCCGCTGGTCTTCTGAAATTCCATGAAGTTGGGGAGCCTGTTCATCGCGGCTACATCGTTGATGGCGCTTGGCCACACAACACAGCCGTTGTGCAGGAAACAGCCACGAAGAAGCAATTTGTGGTGGATTCGTTCTACAAGGCAAACGGGCAGGAACCTTATATTCTTCCAGCCAAAGACTGGCTTGCTGGGTGGAAGCCCAAAGGCTCCAAGCAGTAACCGCTATTTTTGCTGCAGCACAGGCTTGCCGTTTTTCCACCAATATTCAAACTGCCGGCTCATGACATCTGCCAAAGTTTTATTTTTGATTGTTAAAAATCTGTAATTTTCTTTACCTCCGTCTAAATGCATGACGATCTTATCGCCATAAGTCAGGATAAGCTGGGAGGTATTAAAATAATCGTCGGGCAGGATTTTATAGGCTCGAAAAGGCCGCCTCTTATCATTAGCGGCGCATGTGGTCGCTCGCATAATAATACCCTTAGCATGCAATTCCTCAAATTTACGATTAACTTCCTCCGTCGATCGTCGATCATCCGCACAATGCGAGAGAATTTCATCTCCCGGCTGCAGGGAGTTTAAACAATCTTCGAGAATGGCAAGATAACCTTCAGAGATATAAAACTTGTCTTTGGACATTGCGACGCCATTATTCGGCAAGAACTCAATGCCAGCGCGCAAAAATATCTCAAAAATTCTTAAAAGAGTATTCCGCGTGGGGCTTCCTGTGGCTTTTTCAAACGAACTAATCGTTTGAACATGCATATTGCATTTTGCTGCAAGTTCCGGCTGGCTCCAGTCAAGAAGGGCACGGGCGGCGCGACATTGTTCAGGGCTGATAAGGTCCATTACAACGTCCCTAAAATGTCTTGCCCAGCCAATTTGTTGATCAGCGTTGAAAATCCCGGGAAGCTGGTATTGATCGGCGAATAATCGTCAATTGTTATCGGTTCTTTCGTCACGGTGCCCAGGATCAAAAAGCTCATAGCGATACGGTGATCGAGCGCGGTTTCGATGGTGGCGCCGCCAACGGGCGGTTTGCCGGTGCCATGAATCGTCAGGCTGGCTTCACCCATCTCCAGATCGACGCCGCAGGCTTTGAGGCCATTGGCCATCATCAGTAAACGGTCTGATTCCTTGACGCGTAGTTCTTCGAGACCAGTCATCCGGGTGGTGCCTTGGGCACAAGATGCGGCCACGGCAAGGATTGGGAATTCATCAATCATGCTGGGCACACGGGATTCGGGAACATCAATTCCCTGCAGCATTTTTGTGCCGCGAATCCGCAGATCGGCAACGGGTTCTCCGCCCTCGATGCGCTGGTTTTCAAAAGAAATATCAGCGCCCATTTCAACCAGCGTTGTGAAGATACCATTGCGGCGTGGGTTCATGCCGATATTGGGCAGAAGGATATCCGATCCTGCATTAATCAGTGCTGCAACAGCGGGAAAAGCGGCGGAGCTGGGGTCGCTAGGTACATGAATATCGTTGCTCGCGGTCATTTGCTGTCCGCCTTTCAAATGGATGGCTTGTGCACCATCGGCAAGATCTTCGATGTCCACCTGCACGCCGAAATGGCGCAGCATATTTTCAGAATGTTAAAGGGTCGGTTTTTCGTCGAGCAAGGTGGTAGCGCCATTGCCGCGAAGTCCAGCCAGTAATATGGCCGATTTTACCTGTGCCGAAGCGACAGGTAGTTTGTAGTTTATAGAGGCCACATCCTCTGCGCCCGTTACAGTCATGGGAAGACGCCCGCCTTCGGAGGCTGCAAAGCGTGCGCCCATGGATTTCAATGGCGTCATGATGCGGCCCATCGGACGCTTGGACAGGGAGGCGTCGCCTGTGAAGGAGGCGCTGATTGGATGCCCCGCGACAAGCCCGGCGAGAAGGCGTGTGGACGTGCCGCTATTGCCCATCTCCATAGGATCAGCGGGGGATTTTAGATTGCCTATGCCCACCCCATCCGTCACCCATGTGCCATCGTCGTTCTTGGTGATTGCTGCGCCCATCGCGCGCATCGCGGCGGCGGTGTTCAGGACATCTTCCCCTTCCAGCAACCCATGAATGACCGTGCGGCCCTTGGCGAGCCCGCCAAACATCAGGGAACGGTGGGAGATGGACTTGTCACCGGGAATGGTTGCCGTGCCCTTCAGGGGGCCGGATTTGCTGGAACGGAAAGGAACGGGCTGGGCAGAATGTGTCATGCCCGATTTCTAGCGGGTTGGGCCTGTAAATACAAGATTTGGTTCCATGATGGAATAAAATGCTGCGATAGGAAATTGATAGAAAACTCTAAAGCCCATGGGAAATTATGATAAAATAATTACATTGGAGAATTGGACAATGAAGAAACTGGTATTCCTGTTTTTATGTGCCCTGATGATGGCTTTGCCATCGGTTGCCCACGCGGCCTGTACGAACCCCACTGGCGCAGAAGGGGATATGGTTTACAACACTGATCACCATGTTGCGCAGTTTTGCAACAATACTGACTGGATTGCATTCGGTGGCGGTGGTTCATCGCAATGGACGACAACAGGCAGCGATATTTATTACAATACCGGTAAGGTCGGGATCGGTCTGACGACGCCTTTGACGCCCCTACATGTAACAGGTGAGGTCGCTTCGGTTTTAACAGGTTACGGCCAGTTCCGGGCGGTCAGCGCAGATTATGGCGCGTTTCTTCGCAATGATAATGCAAACACATATTTGTTGGTGACTGCCTCGGGCGACAAGTACGGGACATGGAGCGCGCTACGGCCATTCTCCTTCAACAACGCGACTGGCAACGTTATCTTAGGCAATGGTGCGCAGACCATAACGCATGGCGGCGATACCAGCTTTGGCAATCACAAGATCACCAACCTTGCGGATCCAACCTCAGCGCAGGATGCCGCCACCAAAGCCTATGTTGATGCGCAGGCGGGGGGCGGAGGAGCCGTTAAATATAACAATTACCAGCTTTATGTGACAGGCAATAGCGGCATGTGGACGGTGCCCGCAGGAGTCACTGAAATCGCCTATATTGTTGTGGCCGGTGGTGGCGGTAGCGGACAAAGCTCAACGTCAAGCAGCGGTACAAATTATAGTGGTGGCACGGGTGGTGATGGCGGTTTGGCCTATGGAAGAATGACGGTCACGCCTGGAGCGGGACTGGCCTATAGTGTTGGGACAGGGGGGACTGGCGGCGGTAGTGCAACGAACGGAACTGCTTCAAGCCTCGGCACGATTTCAACGACAGCGGGAACAAAAGGCGGAAATGCTAGTGGATCCGGCGGCAACAATGGTTCAGCTGGTACGGATGGAACAGGAACAGGCGGGGAAAAGAACGGGAATGGCAGTTTGGGACTCCAGAAAGAATTTATGTATATGTTCTACCCGCAGGTAAAGGTCAGCGCCGTGGTTGCAAGCGGTTTACTAAATATAACCTCCCAATCCACCGGGGGTGGTGGTGCATGGACGCTCGCCGGAACAAGAATTGCTGGTAGTGGTGGCCCGCCTTCCAGCCAGTCGGGCGCTGGTGGTATGATTCTTATTTTTTATTGATGGGAAAATTTAAGACGACCACTCATCTGACGCCTATGCAATCATTAAAGTAATGGTTCTATCAAGCGGGGCTTATTTATCGAAGGTGGAAAGATCGCCGTTATAGGTATTGAGGAATTTCTCAAAATCTTCGGCCGGGATCGCTTTGGAATAACGGAATCCCTGAACTTCATCGCATTTCTGGGCCAGCAGGAAGGCCTCATGGTCTTTGGTCTCCACGCCCTCGGCGATAACTTTGAGATTAAGGGAGTGGCCAAGCGTCACGATCGTGCGGGCGATGGCCGCATCGTCGTTGTTGTTCAGAGCGTTGCGGATAAAGGACTGGTCGATCTTCAAACGGTCGATCGGGAACTGGCGTAAGTAGGAGAGGGACGAATAGCCTGTCCCGAAATCGTCAATCGCCAGCTCAACGCCAAGGCCGTGCAATTGTTGCAGCTTTTCAATCGTCTGGTTGATGTCATCCATGAACACGGATTCAGTAACTTCGAGTTCCAGATTATGCGGCGTAAGACCGGTTTCTTTCAGACATTTCGCCGTGAAATTAACAAGGTCGGATTGGTAAAACTGCGCGCCGGAAACATTCACGGCAACGCGGATTTCATGGCCCATACTTGCCCATTTTGCCGCCATTTCGCAGGAATGATGCATGACCCATTCACCGATCGGAACGATCAGGCCGGATTGTTCGGCAACCGGAATGAATTCGGCGGGCGAAATAAACTGGCCACCGGCCTTGCTGTCGTCTTTCTTGAACCAGCGGATCAGGGCCTCGGCACCAATAACGCGGCCTGTGGCGAGTTCAAATTGTGGCTGGTAATAAACGCGCAAATCTTTGGCTTCCATCGCATCACGCAGATCGCGCAATAACTGGAATCGGGCCTGTACAACGCGGTCGAAATCTTCGGAATATTCCTTTACCCGGTCGCGACCGTCTTCCTTGGCGCGGTTGAGGGCGATATCAGCGTTCTTCAAAACCTGGTCAGGGTCGATCCCGTCATCCGGAAAGGTCGAAACCCCAATGGAAGAACGGATCTGGAAGCTTTCATTGAATACTTTGAAGGGTTCGGAACGAATAACTTTAACGATCTTGTCCGCAACGTCGCGGGCTTCCAGCCCATCGGTCAGGGACATCGTTATGGCGAATTCATCCTCACCTGAGCGGGCGACAACGGCGGATTCAGGCATCGCGGCGCGAAGGCGTTTTCCGACACCACGCAGAATGGCATCGCCTACATTGTGCCCCATGGAATCGTTGATGTCTTTGAAATGGTCAAGGTCCATCGCGATAACGGCAAAACGCTTGGTGCGGCTGCTTTCATCATCGTTGGCCGAGCGTGCATGCTCGGTCAGTTTTTGCAGGAACAGTGTGCGGTTTGGCAGGCCGGTCAGTGTATCGTAATAGGCGAGTTTGTGAATCTTGTCTTCGGCGGCCGATTTAATTTGCTTGATGTTATCGGCGTTCTGCTGGATCAGGTTTTGTGTCAGGGCAATGGCACCACCAATTTCATCCTGCGGATCAAAGGGCGAAACAATAATTCTTGGACTTTCAGGATTTTCCGAAGCGGCCTGCAAATTATCACGCATGAAAAGGATCGGCTCCAGCAACCATTTCGAGAGCGAAATCATCAAAACCACGGTTACGAAGGCGGACATCAGCAACATAATGGCCAATGTCTGGTTGACGTACTGCAAAAGCGCCGGGCCGACATTGTTGGAGTTCAGGCGGGCGACGATGATATAGGGTTTGCGAAGATCTGCAGAACGGTAGACAACCTCATACGAACTGCCATCTGGTGATCGCAGGGTATTGTTCAGGCTCTGTTGGTCAAAGAGGATCATCGAAAGCGGTTCGCCATAACTGCCAAGCAGGCGCAGATCGAGCGAATAAACGTTGAACCCACGAACCAGTGTGCTGGTCAGGATGCGTTCGGCAGCGTCCTGCGCCACGGGAGAGGCCAGCATGTCCGAACTTGTCGGATTGATGGATGGGGAGATAACAGACCGACCTTTGTCGAAAATATCATAAAGAAGGGAGCTTTCTTCCTGTTTGAAGGTTGAAAACATAATCCCGCCCTGCACCACAAGGATGGTCAGGAACGCGGACAGGGCAATACGCCAGCTGATCCGGCTCTTCCAGATGCGCGTGGGGGATGAGGCCAGCGCTTTCACCGCGTTGGCGTTGTTTGCTTTTATTTTGCTCTTGCGCTGTAACACGTGATCAGAACCGTCAGAAGCCAGAGATGTTGGCGACATAGCCATGTGTTGTCTCTTCCCAAAAATTTTGAACCAAGCAACCGGTACGCCGTAAGACTACGAGAAATCCCCAGTTACCAGTTTAAGGAAGGATACTTAAGAAGATGTTACTACAAGGGTTGAATCGCCCCGCGAATAAGAAAATTCTAATCGTATAAGCCACTCTAGGCAAAGAGCTTTTTATGCTTCTCGAAAATAAAGGGAAAAATTGCCTAAAATTTTGATCAAATTTTCTTGAGAGAGTCGTCGAGGAACTCAAGTTTGGTATTTTCATCCTCCAGAATGACACGCCGATAAAAGCAGCTTGAACGTCCCGTGTGGCATGCACCTGTCTGTTTTTGTTCGACCAGAAGGACAACGGCGTCCTGATCGCAGTCAACCCGGATTTCACGGACAATCTGGATGGCGCCGGATGTATCACCCTTGTGCCAGAGTTCGTTGCGTGATCGGCTCCAGTAATACGCTTCGCCTGTTTCGATGGTTTTTTGAAGGGCTTCTTCGTTCATCCACGCCAGCATCAGGATATCTTGGTTGTGATAGTCCTGGGCAATGGCGGCAATCAATCCATTTTTATCGTATTTGGGGGACAGGATGTCTGTTTCATCAAGGTTTGACATGATTAAACGATCTTCCAAGGCAACGTCGCTTGCCCCATGCCGAGCGGTAAGGGCATAACTTCGCCGTCAGATGTGATTAGCGGTGTGACTGCCGCATTTTCACGCACCATGGTAAAAGTTTCGGTCGGGATCGGGAGATCGTAGAAATCCGCGCCATTGATGCATAGGAAGGCCTTAAATTCATCCTGTCCCTTATCCATATCGAAAGCTTGAGCATATAATTGCGGGGCGACCCCTCCGGTGAAGCATCCGGCGGCACAGCCGCATGGCGTACATTTCTGGGTATGTGGTGCGCTATCCGTACCGGCAAAGAAACGCGTGTTGTTCGGGTCGTTGATCGCGGCGAGCAGGGCGGCACGGTCTTCTTCAAATTTTACCAGCGGCAGGCAGTACAGATGATATTTCAAACCCTGCACCAGATCGCCCATGGTGTAGAGAAGATGCTGAGGTGTTATCGTGGCCCCGGTTTTATCACATGAATTCCGGACAAAGTCAGTCGCGGTTTTGGTGGTGATATGTTCACAGACCATTTTCAGGTCTGGGAATTTATCGCGCAGTTTTGGCATCCGTTCGCGGTAGAAATAATCCTCCGCGTTCGAATTTTTACCGAAATAGTTCTCGCCCGACAGACCGTGTTCTTCACCATGTATACATAAAACGACATTATTGTCGCTAATAGCTTCAATGACACCATTGTCGACATATGTCTGTAAAGGGCGGCCGTGATCGGCATTGGTGGTGCCATGCGGCGGGTAATATTTGCAGGCGCGTAGCAGACCGGATTTCGCGCCCTTCTCAATCATCTCCGGTGTGGTGTCGGTGGTCAGATAGAGTGGCGTGATCAGGGTGGAAAAGGCGTCGCCGCCTGCTGCCAGGATCTGGTCGCGGTATTCTTCAATGCTCCAATATGGCAGAGGATCAGTTTTAAAAACCTTTCCCACCGGTGGCTTGGTGTTGGGCATGGCGAGGATACCAGCGCAGCCCATCGCAAGGTGGGCCGCTATATAATCCTTCATCGCGCCGCCCTGCCGGACATGGACATGCAGGTCATACCATTTGGGAAGAGTGATTGATTCCGTCATAAGACCGATATTCCTTCAAATCCAATCTAAATTACACCTGTTTTTAATGGTTAACCCTCCATAATCAAAGAGAATTCTCTTAATGGAGCGGAACAAGCAATGAAAACGATCACACGGGGCGTCGAACACCATTTTCTCACATTCATGGAAAAACTGAAATCCAACCCCAATGGCTGGATTGCCTGCACCTTTGGTTTCTCAAAAAAAATCGATCATGAAGATCTGATGTCGCGTCGCGCTTTTATCGCGCAGGAACTGGAAAAGCTGCGGGATGAAAGCAGGGAGTTTCTGAACACGATCAAGGAGCAGGCGGCGCAGCTACCCAATTCCTATGTGTACCATTTCGCCGACAACGACATCATCATCCTCTGTTGTCCGCACAATGAAGCGGAACAAAAAAGCGTACGGGCGATTTTGGAACAAATGACGCAAAAATTACCCAAATCTTTCTGTGATTACGGATTTTTGACGAAAGAATTGCCGCTTTTTCAAAAAATCGCGGAACAAAAGATGCTGAATGCGAAAAGAATTCAGGCGTACGCAGCCCTTGGTGAAGAAAATCAACTCGCCAGTATCTCCCTTCGTCGCAAAAGACGCGATGAACCGATTATTCTCGTGGTCGAAGATGATCGCTTTACCGCCAGCTACATACAGGGTTTTCTAAAAGAATTCGATGTTGTGGTCGCCCGAAACGGCGAAGATGCCATTTTGAAATACATCGAACATGCACCGGATGCCGTATTTATGGACATGCATCTGCCGGGCATTAACGGCGCGCAGGCTTTGCAAGGTATCAAGGCGGCAGATCCCGATGCGTTCGTTGTTATGCTCAGCGTCGATACAGCCAAATCCAGTATCGTGAATGCGAGTGAACAAGGGGCCGTCAGCTATCTGAAAAAACCGTTCAGCCGCGAGCGTATTTTTAACACGCTCCGTCTATCGCCGTTCATTCGCGATAGCCAAGGTATTCTCCCCTTTAAAATGAGGGACAGGGTCTAAATTTCAATGGAATCGCCGGGATAGGGGACAAGGAAACTTCCGTCCTCTATCTTTTGTTGCTTCATCGCTTCCGTTGCGGTTTTACGTGGCGCATCGAACGCCTCATTCGTCAGTTGGAATGTCTCAAAATGAAATCCCATGCTCTTTTGGGGCTTCAGGATTTGATGGACTTGCATGGCTTCGCTGGGGTCCATGTGCGCGTACTGCATAAACCAACGCGGCTCGTATGCCCCAATGGGGATCAAGGCAAGGCTGGGTGATCCATACCGTCCATGCAATTCTTCAAACAAACTTTGATGGAATCCGGAATCGCCGGTGAAATAAATACTCTGCCCTTCGGCATCTTTGAAAATAGCACCGCCCCATAAATCGCGGTTGATGTCGTGAAGGCTGCGCCGCGACCAGTGCTGCGACGGCGTGACGGTGACGCTGAGTCCGCTTTCGAACGTATGGGTCTGGTGCCAGTCCAGTTCGATAATTGGACAATCGCCCGCAATGGCACGAATCAGGCGTGAATTGCCGAGCGGGGTGATGAATATGGGCTGGTGATGCCGTGCCAGATAACTGATCGAGGCCATATCCATATGGTCATAATGGTTGTGGCTGATGAAGACGACATCGATCTTGGGCAGGGATTCGAGCGGTAAGAAAGGCTTGCGCACGCGGCGAGGGCCCATTTTGGTGAACGGGCTGGCGCGGTCGGAAAAAACCGGGTCTGTCAGCATGGTCTGCCCCTGGATTTGCAGCAAGATGGTGGCATGGCCGATATAGGTCGCCCGCACTGGGCGATGGAGCACGTCGCCAAAACCGGGTCGTTCGTCATTGCCAACCAACTGGGGCCAAAGGCTGCGTTCATGCAACAATCGCCAGCGAAAAAAATCCCGCCATCGCTTGGCACCCATCTTCGCCCAAGGGTTGAAAAAACGCTCCCCGTCGAAATGATCGCTGACCGGACCTCGGTAAAAGCCCGAAGAAATCGTTGTTTTGCTCAAAAAGCCCGCTCCTTAGACATTGAAAGCCGCGCAGGCTTTGGTGT
>CAZUYV010000004.1:0-3382 GCA_964624435.1 uncultured Micavibrio sp.
GAAGTTTCCATCCTGATTTCTCCGGATTTTCAAGGCAAAGGGCTTGGTTTTACCGCCCTAAAACTCTTACGTTCCTGCAAAGCTTTTGCTATATTCAGGGCCGAAATTTTGCCGGACAATCATATTTCACATAAGATTTTTGACAAAGCCGGATATCACCCTATAAACAATGGCTGGTACATATCAAATCCCGGCAAGCAGGAGTAGCGCATGCGTAGTTTTAAAATTGGCAATCGATTGGTCGGTGAAGGCGCGCCCTGTTACATTATTGCAGAAGTTTCCTGCAATCATAACGGCGATTTCAATGAAGCGCGCCGCATTATCGAAGCCGCCGCCGCCGCCGGTGCTGACTCCGTTAAACTGCAAACATACACCGCCGATACCATCACCGGAAACTTCAAAGGCAAACTGGAAGGCACGATGTGGGCGGGGATGGATTTACATGCCCTCTATGCCAAGGCCCATACACCATGGGAATGGCATAGCGAACTGAACAAGGTTGCAAAGGACAATGGCTTGCAGCTCTTCTCCTCTCCTTTTGATGAAACTGCCGTAGACTTTCTCGTCGACCAGGGTGTTGAGGTTTTGAAAGTCGCATCTTTTGAAGCGGTTGACACAAAACTCATGGAACATATGGCCAGAACAGGCCTTCCTATCATCGTGTCGAACGGTATGACAGACTTCCTTGAAATGAAGGAATCGATTGATGTCCTGCGCGGGGCGGGGGCAAAAGACATTGCGGCCCTTCACTGTAATTCCGGTTATCCTGCCGCATTTAATGAAGTCAATCTCGCCACGATCCCGGCGATTGCCGATCTTTTCGATGTTGTGGCCGGCCTGTCCGACCACACGATCTATTTTGATCATGAAGATAAGACTGATCCGCAAGCACATGTCTCACCGGTTGAATCCGTGAAATTCGGCGCCAAAATTATTGAACTGCATTTGATGATGGATCGTGCCGAGGGCAGCGCCTTGTTTGAAAAAGATGCAGGCGGTTACGATTGGCCGTTTTCCCGCGAGCCCGCCGAACTGAAAAAAATGGTTGATATGATCCGCGAATATGAAAGAACCGGTTCGGTTGACTATGAAACCGACCATGAACGCGAAGTTGCCAAGACAACGCACGGGAAGGTCAGCTTTGAGCCCACGCCGCGTGAACTGCAAAGCCGCCCGGCCAGACCGGCGCTTTGGGTTACCGAAGATATCAAGGCTGGGCAGCCCTTCAAATTTGCGGGCGGCAAGCCGGGTAACTTTGACTCAAAACGCCCCGGCAATGGTGGCCTTCATATTCGCTTCACCGATTTCTTCGATGGTAAAAAGGCTGTGCGTGACATCGAGGCAGGAACACCCGTTACATGGGATATGATTGAGACAGGGGCGGCAAAAGCCTGATGAAACGCGTCGCAATTATCCATTATGGCCTTGGCAATCTGCGTTCAGTCTATAATGCGTTTGAACATATCGGCGCAGAGCCTTTCATTGCGGAAACGCCGAATGATCTCAAGAATGCGGATGCCGCCGTTCTTCCCGGCGTTGGTGCCTTTGGCGATGGCATGGACTACCTGAATGACAATGGCTGGACGCCGGAGATTCTCGATTACGCTCTTCAGAAACAAAAACCGTTCATCGGTCTGTGCCTTGGCATGCAATTGCTTGCCACCACCGGTACGGAATTTGGTGAACGTCCCGGTCTCGGTTTAATTGAAGGAACCGTTATCAAACTGTCCAGCCCTGATAAGAATATCCACATCCCGCATGTCGGCTGGAACAACATCAACGTTACACCCGGCAAAAAAATGTATGAGGACATTGCTAATCCGCTCGATTACTATTTCGTCCATAGCTTTTATTTGCAAACGAATGACAATTCCGTTGTCAGCGGCACTTGTCGTCACGGGCAGGAATTTGTGGCGAGCGTGGAAAAAGACAATATCTGGGGTGCTCAATTCCACCCGGAAAAAAGCCAGCGGGCAGGGCTTGGCCTCTTACAGAATTTTCTAAAGGTCTGATCATGCTGAAAACCCGCCTGATACCCGTCCTGCTTTTGAAAAACGGCCAGTTGGTCCGCAGTGAAGATTTTCACACCCATCAAATCATCGGCGACCCTGTACACGAAGTAAAACGCTTCAATGAATGGAATGTCGATGAATTGATTTATATCGACATCACACAGGGGGATTATAACTTCGTAGGGCGGACAGACCACAAGACACGCCAGATGGATGGCCCCCTGGATATTCTTGATGAAGTGAGCAAAACCTGCTTCGTCCCCCTAACATGGGGGGGCCGCATCAAAACATTCGATGATGCCGTTGCCCGGTTCCAACGCGGAGCGGATAAGATCACTCTGAACAACGCCTTGTTCACCACGCCGGAACTGCCGGGCCAGATTGCCAAACGTTACGGATCACAGGCCGTGGTCGCCAGCATCGATGCGTGGCAACATGACGATGGCCGCTATGAGGTTTTTACCAATGGGAAACAAACACCCACAGGCAAAAAGCCGGCGGAGTGGGCGGCACAGCTGCAAGATCTTGGCGCTGGCGAAATCCTGATCCAGTCCATCAATCGGGATGGCAAGGGTGTCGGCTATGACGTTAAGCTGATTGGCGAAGTGGCCAACGCCGTAGAAATTCCCGTGATCGCCTGTAGCGGCGTAGGGACGTATGAGCATTATTCCAAGGCCATTGACGCCGGTGCTTCGGCCGTTGCCGCCGCGAATATCTGGCATTTTAAAGAATTATCGGATAGAAACGGGAAGCGCGCCCTGCAGCGCGCCGGTATTAACATAAGATTTTAAAGGTTTGAGTATGACGACTTATTGTACGCGGTGCGTTTATCCGGATATTTCAGCCGTCCCCGTCGCGTTTGACGAACAGGGCGTATGTTCGGGATGCCGTGTGCATGACCAGAAGAAGGCCATCGACTGGGATGGTCGCTGGGAAGCCTTCAAGGACCTGGTCTATAGCTACAAGAGCGATAACAACTATGACATCCTCGTCCCGGTCAGCGGCGGCAAGGACAGTTATTTTCAGGTTCACAAGATGGTAGAGCTTGGCCTGAAGCCTCTGCTCGTTACCTATCACGCGAACAATTACCTGCCGGAAGGCGAAGAGAACATGCTGCGCATGCGCGAAGTGTTCGATGTCGATCACATCGTCGTCCGCCCATCCGTTGATACGCTGATCAAAATGAACCGCCTCGGTTTCAAGGTACAGGGCGACAACAACTGGCACGGCCATTGTGGTATTTTCACAACACCCATTCAGGTGGCTGTGCGTTATAAAATTCCTCTCATCCTCTGGGGTGAACATGGATTTATGGATCTTGGCGGGATGTATTCCTACAACGACTTCGTGGAATTTACCGCCAAGCACCG
>CAZUYV010000004.1:3482-24759 GCA_964624435.1 uncultured Micavibrio sp.
ATCTTGGCGGGATGTATTCCTACAACGACTTCGTGGAATTTACCGCCAAGCACCGCCTCGAACATTCTCTGCGCGGCTATGACTGGCATGACTTCACCGATGATGGTCTTGAAAAGATCGGCATGGGCCATGTGAAAGAAGGCCTCACCAACAAAGACCTTCTCTGGGCGGAATATCCAAGCGATGAAGAAATCGATGAAGTCGGTGTACGCGGCCTGTACCTCAGCAATTATCTCAACTGGGACGGCGAAGAAAATTCCAAACTCGTTGTTGAAAAATACGGCTGGGAACCGGCGCGCCAGCCGTTCGAACGCACATACCGTACATTCTCAAACCTCGATGACATGCATGAAAACGGCATTCACGATTATATGAAATTCATCAAACTCGGCTATGGCCGCGCAACCGACCACACCTGTAAGGATATTCGTGGTGGCCGCATGACGCGCGATGAAGGTATCAAGATGGTCAAGAAATACGATGCCGTAAAACCGCGCCGTGACCTTGAACGCTGGCTTGATTATGTCGATATGCGCGAAGACGAATTTGATTTTATCGCCGATGGCTTCCGTGACCCGCGTGTCTGGAAGGCCGAAAACGGTGTTTGGACCAAGGACAATATCTGGGGCGAACGATCCGAATACGGACCGGTCCATCAGGACAACACGAGCAATTTCAAGAAAAGCAGGAAAGCGTAATGAGCAGCAACACAGCGCCAAAATTTAACGAAAACGATATCCGTCCGGACGATATCATGGTCAAGCAGAAGGAATTCATGCTGGCCGATATCGATTACATCCTTGGGTTCCGCGATCAGTTCGTTACGGTCAACTGCCCGGCCTGCGATTCCGGGAAATCGAAAGTGGCATTTAAGAAATACACACTGGATTATCATTCCTGCGACGATTGCCAGACCATCTACATCAATCCTCGCCCGACTGATGAGATTCTTGGCAAATTCTACGCCAATTCGGTGAATTACGATTTCTGGAATAAATATATTTTCCCGCAGACGGATGACATCCGCCGCGAAAAGATCTTCAAACCACGCGCCCAGAAGATCAAAGAGATTTGCGAGAAGAATGGCCTAAAGCCAAAAACATTGGTGGAAGTAGGGGCAGGTTTCGGCACGTTCTGCGAAGAAATCACCCGTATGGGATTTATTGAGAATGTCATCGCCGTTGAACCGGGTAAGGCATTGTCGGAAACATGCCGCAAGAAGGGCCTCAATGTTATTGAATCCCCGATTGAACAGGCGAACTTCGAAGATGGGTCCGTGGATCTTGTTTGTTCGTTCGAAGTGCTGGAACATTTGTTCTCGCCATCTGACTTTGTTCAGAAATGCGCCAAAATTATTCGTAAGGGCGGCATGGCCGTCATTACCAATCCAAATGGCCGCGGTTTTGATGTTGTGGTTTCCCCTGAACATTCCGGCACGGTCGATGTAGAACACCTGAATTACATGAACCCGGATTCCATGAAAATCCTGTTCGAGAAACATGGGTTCGAAGTTCTGGAGGTTATAACGCCGGGCCGCCTCGATGCTGACCTTGTGCGCAAGATGTTCCTGTCCGGTAAGCTGAAACAGGAAGATAATCCCTTCCTGCACCAGATCCTTGTCGATAAATGGGAAGAGGTGGGCGATAACTTCCAGAACTTCCTTGCCGACAATAATTTGTCATCCCATATGTGGACCATCGCCAGAAAGCTGTAATTCATGCGGATATTCTGGGTCGAAGCGGAAAACCCATATACCATCGCGCTGGCAGGCGAGATGGTCCGCCTTGGTCACGATATCAACCATATTACATCGCATTTCATCCAGCATCCGAAAGATGCATTGCAGGCCTTTCCGGCCTATAGCACCGCAAAAATTATCGATTCAGAAAACTTGTACCGCCGCGAAACACTCCGCGCGCAATATGAAGATATTTTTGAGACTCTTGATATTGATACTCTCTCGTTCTTTGAAGCGATTGAACGGGATGCCTATATCATTAGCGACCGTTGGAATTATAACCCGATCAGTTACCGCGAACGAAAACTCTATTTTCGTGACCTAATACGCTTCTGGCTTGGCTATGTGAAGAAAGAGGGGATTGAGGGAGTCTATTTCCCCTGCACGCCGCACACGACTTGGGAACTGGTTCTGCTGCAAACATGCAAATATCTCGATATCCCGGCTTACTACCTTGCTCATACGGCCATCAACAATAGGTCGCTATTGCGTGATGGCTATGGTGCACTGCCCATAGTTCCAGAAAACTACCTCTCAGGGAAAAACGCCGCTGAAATCCTTGCCTCTTTGGATCCTGAATTACGACGCGACTTTGAGGAGGACAGCATTGTCACCAATGTGATCAAGGCGGAAAACGATTCTTTTAATAAACAGGAAAACCTGAATGCTTCTGTGGCTATTCTGGACGATAAGAAACCAAAAGAAAACCTGACACTTCAACAGCAGACGCGGCATCTGGCGGCAACCGCCTATCATGCTGCACAATCTCTGTGGCAGCGGAAATTTTTCCTTCCCATGGCGATGGACAATCATTCCAACATGCTGCTGTGGCAGCTTGCCCGTTTTCGGCATCGTATCGCTGCGGCCAAATTAAAACGTTTCTATTCTGATCATGCTCGCCCGATAGATCTTACAAAACCCTATGTCTATTTCCCGCTACATCTTCAGCCAGAGCTGACGACGCAGCCGGAGGCGGGAGTGTTCGAAGACCATCTTCTCGTGCTCGAAACCATTATCAAGGCACTACCGAATGGCTGGCGCGTGTACGTAAAAGAAAACCCACGCCAGTATGATGTTACAATCAATGAAGTATCGGCAGAAAATTTCCGCACCATACGCGACATGAAAGATCTTTTGGCTACATCCAAGAATGTATCGCTTGTCCCACAATCGATAAAATCTGCTGAACTGATTGAAAAGGCGAAAGCCGTCGTTGTCCTGACGGGGACTGCGGGATGGGAAGCCCTTACATCTGGCAAGCCTTGCATCAGTCTTGCCTATCCATGGTATTCACCATGCCAGAGTTGCATAAAGGTTCAGACCCCCGAAGAAATGGCGCGGGCCTTTGCAAAAGTGCAGACGATTACGGAGGAAGATGTTGGGCGCGATCTAGCAGCATACCTGCATTACTACAGCGATAAATTATTCATCGGCACATTGTCAGATCCGATCAATGTCGGGTTCAACACACGCAGTGAGGCGGAATTGCTCCGCCATCACGCCGTCGCACTTGATGAAAGACTAAAGGAAAAAGCCGCTATTCCGTATAGGCCAGCGGCCCAAAATTCTTAAGATGCGGCCCCATCTGGTCGGCATACATATAGTAATTCGTTAGCGCGTAACGATGCCCGGCCTTGATGGTCGATCCACGATGAATCCCTGATGTATCGGTAATGATGATGGTCCCGGCCTTGCCCGTAACGGTTTCAAGACGCTCGGGATTTCTCTCTATAATCTTTTCGGCCGATTTCGGGCTGACCGCAATCGACATGTAGGGAATATTGCCGCGAATACCATCGATTAAGATTTTGTTCAAATGGTTAGAGCCGGTGACATACTGGTATGGGCCGTTTTCTTCTGTTGTATCATCCAGATAAATAATGGTTTTGAACTGGCGGCGCAGGGAATCACGGTGCCATCCATGGTCCTTGTCTTTGTTGATATCATTCGGGTTCAGGCGCGCCGCGAGCGTAAAGGGGTTGTACGTCGTGTCGCCGTTATACAAATTCGCAAGGCGCATAAGATATGGGTCCTGATTATACCCCATGATCATGGGGGAAACTTTTTCGGCACCGAACAGGCGGGCATCGCCGATCAGATCATCAAACGACACATATTGCTTGTTATTGTCGATAACGGTATCGATCTCATTGCGCATCGCGGCGCATTGTTCCGGCGAAAAATAATTGGGCAGGACGTACAGGCCTTTTTCCCAGACGGTATCGAGGATATTTTTTGTATCCGCATCTTCATTCTTCCATTTTTGCGGGTAGGAGTGATATCCCGCGCGCAGCAGATTTGCGACCGTCAAATGTGGCGCGATGGGGGATGTCCGGATAAAATCCTTGATGGCCTTGTTCATGAATGGCTCCTCTTCGTCAAAATTCGTTCCAACCATACGCAAAATTACGGAAAAATTCAACCAATCCAGTGCTTGTGCCAGGCCTGGAACATCAGGATACCCCAGAGGCGGTCGCTGTAATCCCGTGTCCCGGCCAGATGCGCGTGCCAAAGGGAACGAACCATGCCGACATCAAAATATCCTTGTTCCCTCAAGGCCTTTTCAGAAAGGAGGTCCTCAGCATAGGCTTTCAATGGGCCACGCAACCATGCGCCCTGCGGAATGCTGAACCCTTTTTTAGGGCGCTCGAACAGACCTTCGGGGATATGGCGCTTCAGCAATTGACGCAAAATCCACTTGCCCTTGCCGTCCCGAATTTTCATCGATTGCGGCAACCGCCAGGAAAAATCGACAAGGCGGTAATCAAGGAACGGCGCGCGCCCCTCAAGACTCGCCGCCATGCAGGCGCGATCAACCTTGGCGAGGATATCCCCTTCAAGATAACCCATGATATCGGCATATTGCATCCGGCTCAGGAAAGGGGTGGATGGGGGAAGCGATGGTGGCCAGAGGATCGTCGTCGGACCACCTGCCAATATCTCGCCGGGATTCTTCCAGAACGTCGTCATGTTGGCGAACAACTCATCGTCATTCCGGGATGACAATATATCGGCATAACGCGCAGCCTTGCCACCACAAGGCTTAAGAATTACATTGGCAAACGAACGCGCAAACTGCGGTACACCGAATAGCGGCTGGGCTATCCGCATCGCGCGTTGATATTTGTTGTACCCACCAAACACTTCATCGCCGCCATCACCCGACAACGCCACGACAACTTCCTTGCGGGCCATTGCCGACACGCAATAGGTAGGTATCTGCGATGAATCGGCAAAGGGCTCATCAAACATCTGCGGCAAGGCGGGGACGATATCCAGCATCGCGGGTTGCGACAGCGTAAATTCGGTGTGGTCTGTGCTCAGATGATTGGCAACTTCGCGGGCATAATGTGCCTCGTTAAATTGCTCTTCTTCAAACCCGATGCTGAATGTTTTGACGGGATGGGATGTTTGTTTGGCGGCCAAGGCAACGATCAGCGATGAATCGATTCCGCCCGATAGGAATGCGCCGACAGGCACATCCGAAATCATGCGCAGACGGATGGAATCATTCAACAATGTTTCCAGTTCATCAATCGCATCGGCCTCGTCGCCAATCATCGCTCCCTCGGCAGCCAGAACGCCGTCGCGTACGGTCCAGAAAGATTGTTCGCTATCACCAGTCTCAGTAACTTCCAGCCAAGCACCTGCTGATAATTTTTGTATTCCACGATAAATGGATAACGGCGCCGGGATATAATTCAACGCAACATAAGATGGCAAAGCCTCACGGTTGATGTCTGCCACGAAGGCGGGGTGTGTGCGCAGCGCCTTTAATTCCGAGCCGAAAAAGAAATGCCGTTTATCGGGCGACCAGCCGTAATAAAGCGGCTTCTTGCCAAGACGGTCGCGGGCGAGGAGGAGCTTGCGTTCCTGCCGGTCCCACAACGCAATCGCAAACATACCATTGAATTTTTGAATGGCCGGGGCGAAACCCCATTCTTCAATCGCGGCAAGCATCACTTCCGTATCGGAATGCCCGCGAAAGCCATAACCTTTTTGTTCCAACGTATCGCGCACGGACTGAAAATTATACATTTCGCCATTATAGATGCAGATGTAACGGCTGGAAGGTGAGACCATCGGCTGGAATCCAGCCTCCGACAGATCGATAATCGCAAGGCGGCGATGACCAAGTGCTATCCCTGTTTCTTCATCAGCCCAATGCCCATCACCATCAGGCCCGCGATAGGCAATAGAATCCGTCATGGATTTGGCCGTTGATAGCAAATCGCTTTGCCGCGTCTGCCGTTTTACATCCCAAAATCCTGCAATGCCACACATGCGCCTAATCCTTGAAGGAATGCATCAGCTGTGAAAAGAACGGCGAATTCGCCAGAAGGAAATCGTAATCGCCGGAATCCAAAATTCTGCCATCCGAAAGAATATAAATCCGGTCACAGAATTTCAGCGTCTCTACACGGTGCGTAATAAAAATCATCGTCTGGTCGCGATTGTTGCGCAGATTTTCGAGGATACGGCGTTCGGTGATGCTATCGAGTGCTGAGGTCGCCTCATCAAAAACAAGGATGTCCGCCTTGCGATACAGGGCACGGGCAATCCCGACGCGCTGACGTTGGCCACCGCTCAAATTGGATCCGCTCTCCCCGACGCGTACACGGCCTGCCGTCTCCATGTCAGTGGCAAATTCATCAGCCAGTGACAGGGCGCGGGCATTGGCAAGGCGCACTGGATCGATACTCGCGGCATCGCGCTCCAATGTAATGTTGGCATCGACATTGTCATCAAGCAGATACACATGCTGCGATACATACCCTATATTGGAGCGCCAGCCGGTAAGGGCGTCGCCGGATACAGCCTGTCCATCGACAACAAATTCTCCGCCAGTCGGTGTATTTAGACCGACGAGAAGGTCAATCATCGTACTCTTCCCGGCGCCGCTGCCACCGATAATGCCTATATGTTCGCCCTTGTTGATCGCAATATCGATTCCTTTAAGGACCGGCTCATTATCACCATAGGCATAGGAAACGCCCTCGAGGCCAAAAGATTGGTTCATCTTCAATGGGGCAACATGCTTTCCACGATTTTCTTCAGATTCCCCCTCTAATGCATTCATTTCAGAGGCAATGAGCTCAAGCGATTGCGCTGAGAACTGAATTTTGGACAGCGCACTAAATATCTGCTGCAAGGATGGCATCAGGCGGTACCCGGCAAAGGCATAGATGCCAAGAACCGGTAAAACTTCTGCAGAATCGCCTTTGATACCGACCAGGTAGATAATCGCGAAGACGAGCGCGGCGATGGCGAATATCTCAATGATATAGCGGGGAGCAATGGAAATTGTATCGTTCAGGGTGCGCAGTCGGGAATATTGCATGCTTGAATCTCGGAACTTTTCAAGGAACATCTCCTCGGCATTCAGCATCTTGATGTCTTTGACGATACGAATGGAATCCGTAATGATTTTTAATTTCGCTGCCGACAAACCCATGCGCTCAACCCCAAGCGAATAAAGCTTGCGTCGGGTTAAAAGATAGATCGCAACATAGGCGAGGCCGAGGATCAGTCCCATAACAATCGTCACTTCGGGATTGATGATGAAAATAAAAATCAGAATGGCGAGGGAAGATATTACCCGGCCAATCAGCATCGTCCCTTGGGTCAGAACATTGGAAATGACATAGGCAACCTCGTTATCAACATTCCGTAGCAACATCGTGCTATGGCGGTTGAGGAAAAATTTGTACGGCTGATAAAGATAGGTTTTGAGAAGATTCCAACCAATGGTGTATTCACGGTTGTTGGCGTAGTGCAGGATCAGGTAATTGGCCAGCAATGTAATGACGTTGCTGATGAGAATGATCAGGAAAATGGCGCAACCCATCGCGATAGAAAATGCCTGAAAACTCTCAAACTCAAAGCGCGTATAAAAATCGTGAACGATAGGATAGGCTTCTATGCTCTGTGGATTGGTTATAATGGCAAGAAGGGGGGCAACCGAAGCGATGCCAACCACTTCAACAAGGGCGTTCAGGATCATGAAGCCTGTCAGGATAGCGAGGTTGAAGCGTTCCTTGGCGGAAAGCAGGCTCAGCATTTTCCGGAGCATGTTTTTCATATTCAGGCCGGTTCCCCATTGCAATTATTCCTGTATACTAGTATGCGGTAAAGCCTTGAAAAGCAAGGTTTGAGAAGCTCTTATGCTGTTTAATTCCTATGGATTTATCCTGATTTTTCTACCGGCCTGCCTCCTCGCAGCTGCGGTGCTGCGACGTGCCGGTTCCATCAAGCTCTACCTCTATTTCCTCATTGCCGCCTCGCTCATTTTCTATGCGCTGCACGATGTCGGCTTTATGCTCATGATGGCCGCCTCTATCGGCCTCAACTACCTTTGGGGAAGGGCTATTGCGAATGCCGATACACGCAAAAAACTTATCCTTGCTGGTGGCGTTGCACTAAATCTTGGATTCTTGTTCTATTTTAAATACGCAACCTTTCTCGTTGCCACGGCGAATGCCTGGACAGGGAACAACTTTGTATCAGATGTCATTCTGCCTGCCGGAATTTCATTCTATACCTTCCACCAGATCATCTATCTCGTTGACACATATCGTGGCCAGATTGTGCCGCATACGCTGCCCAGCTATGTCCTCTACATTTGTTTCTTCCCGCAATTAATTGCGGGACCGATCGTTCATCAAAAAGATTTCTTTGCCCAGCTTTATCACCGTGAAACAGTTCCAGGCGATGCACATGGTCTCTGCATCGGCCTTACGCTGTTTGTCATCGGTCTTTTCAAGAAAGTCGTAATTGCCGACAATATCGATGCCATGTTTGTGGCCCCCATATTCAACCATTCCCTGAATGGCGATGTAACATTCTGGGAAGCGTGGGTAGGCTCGATTGGCTATGCCTTCCGTATCTATTACGATTTCTCCGGTTATTCCGATATGGCCATCGGCTTGGCCCGCTGTTTCGGAATAGAGTTTCCGGTGAACTTCAATTCGCCGTATAAAGCACGCTCCATTCGCGAGTTCTGGAGCCGCTGGCACATCACGCTCTCAAATTTCCTGCGTGATTATCTCTACATTCCACTGGGCGGAAACAGAGCAGGCGAAGCCAGGCAATATATCAACGTCATACTTACTATGTTCCTCGCCGGCTTGTGGCATGGAGCCGGTTGGGGCTTTATGATCTGGGGTGCGATGCATGGTGCAGGCATTGCGATCAATCACTGGTTCGCCCGTCACGCAGCTTTTTATAAAAAGTTCCCGGAAAAGACTCAGATTGTCCTGACATGGGTTATAACATTTACGTTTGTCGTCATTGCATGGGTCGCCTTCCGGGCTGAAACGCTTTCCAGTCTTTTCGCGATATGGAGCGCAATGATAAATATTCCACAAATCCTAACCATTGATAGCACCCTCTATGATAAACGGGAGGTCATCTTCTTGCTCATTCTATTGACACACTGCCTCATGGCCCCCAATAGTTATCAGCTATTCGCCAATTTTATGTCACCGGAAAGATTGCAAGGTATTACTGCTATTGCCAGATCATGGAAGCCGTCTCCTGTCTGGGCTATTACTGCCGGGGTTTTATTTTATGCCGGGTTTTTAATGCTCGGGCACGTTAACTCTTTCATTTATTTTCAGTTTTAAAAGATGCACAGTCATTCATCCCATCTCTTGATATTCCTTGCTACGGCGTTAGCGCTGCTGGCATCGCACGCCCTTATTATTCACAAGGTTTTTGCCGTGTATGGAGAAGGGCCGTCCTGGGGTGGGTTTGATAACAAGATTGCCTTCCGCAGCGATGGAAAATTTGCCAAAACTGCGCGCGTTTCAATGCCTGATTTTACACCACAAATCTACATGATCGGCAGTTCCCGCCTGCGCGATGGCCTATCTCCGCAAACAGCCAAAGATATTACTGGGAAAAGGGCGTTTAATTATGGGATGAGCGGACTCGTTATCAAAGAAATGAAACCCGTGATTGACCATTTGATCGCTCAAAAAAATCCCCAAATGGTGATTATCGGGCTGGATTTCTTTGCTTTCAATGATTCAACGTCCCCCGCCAAAGACATGGTTTTAGAAAACGGCATTGGCCCAAAAAATCTTTTGAAAATGTATTTTTCTGAATTCGGCCTGAAAAAATCCATCGAAATGATGGATTTAAAGGGTGAATATCGGGGCCTTTATTGTGGTCTCGATGGTTTTTGTGAAGACACGAGATTTACACCACAGCAGGTTTCTGATTATATCTCTCAGGGGCTGGCGAATATGGGGAATCAGGGCAATCCGCTCCATGACTACAAATCATTTGATGAAAGCCTAGCTCTTTTTGGGACCGTTCTTGATGACCTCAAATCCCACCAAATTGATGCAAAATTCTATTTTTCCCCGGCGCATATCCTGCAATACCGCCGATTAGAAGAAATCGGCCTGATAAATCTGCACGGTGAGTGGAAGGATAGCGTGACCCGAATGATCTTGGCCCACGGTTTCGAGGTCCATGACTTCGATATTAAGAGCCCAGTCACGACCACCCCACGAGACGAAGCCTATTCATATTTTAATGATGATCTTCATTATACGAAAAAAACCGGAAACATCATTCTGGAAACATTATTAAGCGAATCTGGTTCTAAACAATATAAAAATTTCTCCATCAATTTGACGGCAAAAAACCTGCCCTCTGTTATCGGAGAGCAGGTTGAAAATTTACCAAAGATAAATCCAGAACAATATTAGGCGTATTTTTGCTTGAGATGTTCCCAGTCGCTGGGCAATGGCTGAATGGCCGGGCGGAACTGAAATTCCAGCATATCACGGTAATGCCCTTGCTTGGGAATATCCGCGCGATGTAGGCATGTAGAGGTATGGCAGAACACAGCGCTTCCGGCCTTACCCGTATGACGCACAAGTTCGTTCGATGTTTCCATCGTCGGGATATCATTCGCTGCGGCTTGACGCCCCTGATACACGCCACGATCAACCCAACCCACAGTAGTGGGGTAACTGACAACATGCAGTGGGCCGTCATCTTCGGTAACGTCGGTCATGTTGATGAACAGCTTTAACTCTTTTGGCAGCATGTAATCATTGTGCCATTCATTGGAATAGAAATATTTGTTGTCGCTTGTTTCTGGAATAGAGTAATTGCGCCAGCAAAGAACCGATGTTACCGCATAATTGCTGCCAAAATATTCCTTCAGCATATCATCCAGTTCGGATGATATGATTTGTTTAATCTCAGGAATATTGATCGCAATTTTCTTAAGAGCACGGCTGTAAAATTTGTTATCAGTTTTATTCTTTTTACCACGCGGCACAGAATAATTTTCATCTTCGATATATTGGCTTATCTTCGCCTGTATCTGTTTCAGAATTTCTGGCGGAATATTTAGATCAACCTTGGCATATTGGTTTTCGCGCAAATTCTCTGCGAGCGTTTTATATTTCCCGGTTGTTTGTGGGTTTGAAAACAGGCGGATAAAGAAATATTGGATATGGCCTATTACATGATAATCGAACCCGCCCTCATGCTTCAGGAATTTGCGGGACAGGTGCATGAAAAAATGCGCCTTTTTTTCACGAAATCTGAAAATCAAGCCATCAATACTGGCCTTCACACCAAGACGTTGTACTTTTTGTACTAAAGTTTCCATGCTTATAATTCCAGTTGTTGGGGGCCTAAGCTACTGCTATGGCTTTTATACGCAATTTTCCTATAATGACGCAATCAGATTTTGAATGAAAACAACCCCAACATCCTGTATTAAAACGCTAATCTTGTTTTATAGATCTGCACAGCAACAGCAGGTCTACGCCAATTATCTCGCTGAAAGCCGGATGGTCCGTCTGTTGCATCGGGCTTATACGTTCCTGAACCAATGGGAATTAGGATACATTGCGCTGGCATTTCACGGCTTTCGGACGACAGCCCAATTCTATCCCTCACATCCGTTGCAGGGTGAATTAATCGCCTTCGCTGCAGA
Organism: uncultured Micavibrio sp.; assembly: GCA_964624435.1. Taxonomy (GTDB): domain Bacteria; phylum Pseudomonadota; class Alphaproteobacteria; order Micavibrionales; family Micavibrionaceae; genus Micavibrio_A. The sequence goes on from CAZUYV010000004.1 coordinate 15,188, forward strand.
GGCTAACCAGCGACGCAATATTCAGTACATTACCAAGCTTTCCGGCGGGGCTCTCCAACCTTTCTTTGTTCCGGAAACAACGGATAAGATGCAGCGTTTGGGGAGCCTGCTGACGCAGCTAACAAGGACATTCCGAAAGGGTGGATGGCGGCGCCTCAAGGCCAAACTACGCATTATTCGCCAGATTGAAAAAAGAGAAGGGTGGGTTGTCGCCCTGAATGTGGCGAGCTTTCTTTATAACTATGCCGTGTTTCGTCATGCCTTCGGCCCCGAGGCACGGGTGGCTTTCTCCGCCAATGATTTCTCTCCCATCCCACTGGCCTTTAAGGCCGCTGCTGCCGCAAATGGGTTGAAACAACTTTTTACCATGCATGGTCAAATATCTTCCTCTGCCAGTGGAAACGTGTTTCCCCAGCTCGATTACGATGTCGCCTTTCTCTATGGCGATGCCTCCTTGCAATCTTATCGGCACAATGGCGAACCGACAGGCACAGTATTTCTCACGGGCTTCCCGGGACAAAGCGAACCGCTCCGCCCCGTTGACGGCAATCTGAAAACCATCGGTATTGCCCTTCCCAATTATTACGATGCAGAAACTCAGACCGCGATCGAACAAATCGCTGATCTGTATAATGATTGCCAGATCATTATTCGCTGCCACCCGCAAATGGCAAAGAAACCAAATTTCCCATCGCGACCATGGATCAGCATTTCAAATCATGCTGATCTGAAATCCTTTGCTGATGTTTGTGATTTTGCGATTGCCGGGAATACGGGGGCGCAGATAGACCTGCTAAAATTTGGCTGTCCGGTTCTTTATTGCTCTACACTCGACAAGCTGGGGTATGACGATATGGGGCTAGTGCGTGAAAAGGTTCTGATGGAACAAGGCGTAACGGCGTTCGATGCAACGGCCATTAATACGTTTTTCAATCTGGGTTGGCCGGAAAAATTCCGCCGTTTCGATGCGTTCTATTTGATTGATGAAAGCCAAAGAAAATCCTTAGGCGAAGACATTACCCGCGCGTATCAAAAGCTTCTTTAATCCAGCAATGCCAGATAATCCGCCGCAATTTTTTCCGGCATGAAGTCACGCGCGCGGGCCTGAAGATGCAGGCGGGATGGACGTTCAATTTTTAATTCCGTGGCAAGGGATCTGGCAAAGGCCTCCGGGCTTCTCTCCACAACCAGCCTCCCCCATTTGCCATCTTCTAAAATTTCGCGCACACCGCCCGGGCAATCCATGGCAACGATCGGGCACCCCATCGCCAGCGCTTCAACCAGCACATTGCCAAACCCTTCCCATTTGGAGGTCAAGGCAAACAGCCGTGCATGAAACATAAAATCTTCAGGATTTGATGCAAACCCATAAAGCAGTACAGAGTTTTGCATATGCAGATTCTGAATTTTTTCTTCTAGCTCCGCTCGTAATTCGCCATCCCCAACAATAATCAATCGTGCTTTGGTGGTTTTGAGCAACTCAGCAAAACTATCGAGAAGAAACGCATAATCTTTGGCCAGCGACAGCCTGCCGCAGGTGACAATGACGGGAATCTCGTCAGGGTCGGTAAACCATGGATGCGGGGAAGGGGGACTTACCGCAAACTTGTGCGGGTCTGCTGCAGGATTGTAAATAACCTCAACTGGAAGGCTCTGGTCATGCAATGCATCTTTTACGCTTTGCGCCACTCCCTTCGAAACGGCCACCCGTTTGTATGCAAAGGGATAGAAAAACCGTGCAAGAAATAACGTGAGGGCAAACATCTTCGATTTGCCGTTCTCCTTTTCACTGATCAGATGCGTTCGCGTTGTTACGATCACGCGGATTTTTTTGAAAGTTAGAAGTGAGGCCAGCAATGTGATGACGTTGGCGTACTCCTTTGCGCTGATCACCGCATCAAAATCGTAATGCCGTAAATAAGGGATCAGTTCAAACAAGGCATAACGCGCCCGGCTAACACCCAGAAATTGCAAAGTGACCTTTGACGACACAAACTCTGCCATTGGCCCGGTTTGAGTGAGGCAGAGAAGGGTAATATCATGCCCTGCTTCTGCCATATAGTTACAGATATGGATGGTATTGCGCTCAACGCCCCCAACCTCGAGATTGTCGAGGATGAAGAGTAACCGCGCCACTTAGGCCTTCACCACAACGGCTTTGCCGGGCTTGATTTGGGACATTGTGTTGCGGGTGTCTATAATCAGCGGCACAGAATTCGCCAGCGACGCATAATCCACGCCATCATGATCGGTAACGATCAACGCCGCATCATATTGGCCGAAATTATGGCCAACCCACGTGATGGACGTCATGTCAACGAGTTCGGGATGTTCGCGTTGCTTTGTGACAATAGGTGCAAACGGATCGAAATACGCAACGTCCGCGCCCAGCGCGCTGAGCTTCTTGATAATTGCAAAGGCCGGCGATTCCCGCAGATCGTTGACATTCTTTTTATAGGCGAGGCCGAGGATCAAAATCTTCGATCCCTTTACCGCCTTACCGCGATACTCGCTTAAGGCTTCAACTGTTTTGCCTACAACATAGGTCGGCATGGCGCGGTTGATTTCCCCAGCCAGTTCGATAAAGCGTGTGTTGTGTTCGAACTCACGCGCCTTCCATGTCAGGTAGAATGGATCGATCGGGATACAATGTCCGCCAAGCCCCGGGCCGGGATAAAACGGCATATATCCGAATGGCTTGGTCGCCGCGGCATTGATAACTTCCCACACATCGATGCCCATGGCGTCATAGATAACTTTCAGTTCATTCACCAGCGCGATATTGACGGCGCGGAAGATATTTTCCGTGATCTTGGCTGCCTCGGCGGCCTTGGTAGACGATACGCCGACAACGGATTCCAGCGCAGTCTCATATAACTTGACCGCAATATCTTGCGCCTTCGGATGGTCTGCACCAACAATCTTGGGAATATTGCCCGTGTGGTATTTCTTGTTGCCGGGGTCTTCACGCTCCGGTGAGAATGCGAGGAAATAATCTTCGTTTTCCGTTGCGCCAAATTTGGCCAGATACGGACGTACATCGTCTGCCATCGTCCCGGGATAGGTTGTCGATTCCAGAATGATGATCTTGCCCTTAAGCGAATGTTTTGCCACCGCCTCAACGCTTTTCATCACGTAAGACAAATCCGGCTCGCGTTGCGCCGATAGGGGGGTTGGAACGCAGATGATGATGGCATCTATATCTTTCAGCGCCGTGAAATCGCTCGTGGCGCTAAACTTCTTAGACTTCACATGTCCAGCGAGAATGCCGCCATCCACGGAAGAAATGTAGCTTTCCCCCTTGGCCAGCGCCGTAATCTTCGAAGGATCGATATCAAATCCTGTGACTGGCAAACCGCCATTGCAGAAAGAAACAGCGAGCGGCAGCCCGACATAGCCGAGGCCGATAATGCCAACGGTGAGGGATTTGCCGTTCAATTTTTGTAGAAGATCGTCGTAAGCGCTCATCAATAATCCTTTGAAAAAAGTGCGGCCACTATACTGAACGAAGCAGCCAATAACAACGACTTGTGATCATTTTGAAAGTCGTCCACGCAGGATGCGGGCGACAGAACGGACAAAGCCCTGCGGAGATGCCAAGGCAGCCTTGACCAAATGAAGGGCCATCTGCGTATGATATGAGTTATGTAAACTAATATAAGCACATTCAATTTGCAGGCCAGACAGGAAAATTCCCAAGGCTTTCTGGTCGCTTGCGAGCTGTTGCTCATGCTGTTTGCGGAGCCTTTCAATGGCCTCAACAACAGGCTCATAACGTGGATAGCCGGAAACCCGAACCTCGCTTAAAACCGCATCCAGAGCCTTAAAACGCTCGGTCCGCACCAGCCTCAACAACCAGTCCCAATCCTCAAGCCGTTTCAGGCTTTCATCCAGATATCCAACGCGCTCAAACACAGCACGATCCGCCATCAGCGTGGAGCCTGGGCCAACGTGACAGCCATAGAGGAATGCCTCATTCCAATTCGCTTTCTCATCCATATGGCGCACGGAACGTTGACCGTTTTCACGCACCATTTCAAACGATGTGCAGGTGGCCGCAGCGCCGCTGGCGAGGTGAAAAGGGACATGTTTTTCCAGCTTGTCGGCATGCCAGATATCGTCTGAATCCAGGAACGCGACGAGCGGTGCTTGCGCGGCCCGAATACCGGTATTTCTGGCCGCCGCAGCGCCCATATTTTGGTCATGGCGGATGATGCGAATACGCTCATCATTGAGCGCATTGACGAGTGAAAAACTGGCGTCCGTAGAGCCGTCATCGACCAGCAAAAGTTCAAAGGAAGAATAGGTCTGTGCCAGCACGCTGCGCACCGCATCGAGCAAAGTCGATGCGCGGTTGTAAAATGGTATAATGACGCTGATTCTGGGGCTTTTTTGCATTGGTTGGACTATACACGACCGCCAGCCATGGTTAAAGCCCGCTTTAATCTCAATCTGTTAACGATTTGTTAGTCAGAAGTTTTCTATAATTTTAAGACACAGCCATAAAGGCGAGGGGGCGTTTTGTCATACAAGAATTCCAATCCTGGGCCTGCCCGGAATGAAGCTGGCTTTTCCTTGATCGAACTATCGATCGTCATGATCATTGGCGGCACTCTTTTGGCCGCTGCCTTGGGTTTTTATCAAGCAAAAATCCAACAAACCCGGTTGGATAAAACCAATGATAATCGCCACGCCATTCAAAAGGCTATTGTTGACTTCATCACAGATGATCCGCTGATCACAGACGACTATGCAGGACAACGCTACCCTTGTCCTGCCGACCCAGATTTAGCACCGGGCGCTGCAAATTTCGGTGTTGAACAAACCGTGACAGCGAATGGAACTTGTAAGGTCGTAGGTGGAATCCAAAAAGTCACCGGGGTCGGCGGCGATGTTTTTATCGGCGCCTTGCCGGTGGTAACACTGGGGCTTGGCGGCAATATGGCATATGATGTTTATAAAAATAAATACACTTATGCTGTGTCCGATAAGGTTTCCCAGTTCAAGACCATGGTGAATGCAGATGCTACAGGGTCTATCCGTATTTTGGATGCCAGTGGCGGCACTATGATCAACAGTGCGCAATTTATTGTCCTGAGCCATGGGAAGAACGGGTCTGGCGCCAATGCATTGCAAGGCGGAAAAATCGCATGCCCCACCAAAGGCAAGGATCCTGAGAATTGTAACAATGATGGCGTATTCCTCTCCATGGAAATCAATGAAGGGGATGAAGCCAATTATTATGATGACTATGCATTTATGACGCTGGGTGATGATGTCAACGACGGATGGATGCAATCAACCGATACGACGCAAATGCATATCATCACCAAAAATTCAGGCAATATGGGCGTAGGTGTTTCTGGCCGCGCCCCAACCGAAAAACTGGAAGTGGTTGGCGGCAACATCAAAACCGATGAAGACGTGGAAGCTGGAAATGCAATGAAGGCAAAGTTTTTCTATTACACAGATTAGGGCGGGGGCCTGAGTATGATGCGTAATGTTATAAACACCCTGTTTTTTGTAATCGCGGCCTTGGTCGCCTTTCCAGCATTTGTCGAGGCTGGTGAGGATCCCAGAACTGTTTACACAAAAAATAACGGTCGCATCGATACCGGCACCGACACATCTTCCGATGGTTACATGCGCGCCGGGACAAAACTGGTGGTGGATTGCTCCGCCGCGGGTGCCTGCGTGGACACTCCAACACCTCCACTGCCTCCGATAGAGGGGCCGATAGCAAATCCGGATACATACACAATATCCGTTCAAAACCTAATAAACAGTAAGGGGGATGCAAAAATCATTGGATGGAACCGTCCTTATACGATTAATAAAAATCTGGAGGCACGCGAGGCATACTCAAGAAACGTTAATATGAATTTTGATCTTCCCGTCATGGACAATGACAGGGCGGGGCCTTACACCCCCACACTTATAACAAAGATCAGCAATCCGGTGATCACGGGCGCAGAGCCTTTTGATTACTCAAAAACCACTTTAACCATTACGCCGTCATCCGATAAAAAAAATGTCAATGTTGCTATTCACTTCGTCGTGAAGGAAATGAACATGGGAACCCTGCATGACTATCTGCGGGGAATAATTCCCCCACCGAAACTAAAAATAAGCTTTAATTACACAATCACCGATTCAAAGGGACAGACATCTACAACCAATGTTATTGCAAACATGACTACGGTTTTATCTCCGCTCGTGCTTGACCTCGACAACGATGGGATTGAAATGATACCGCTGGCACAAGGAACAATGTTTGATATCAATATGGATGGCATCAATGATCAAGTCAGCTGGATCAAATCCGATGATGGTTTTTTAACTCTGGACCGTAACGGCGATGGCATGATCACCCTGCGCAAAGAATTGTTCGGCAATCTGGACGATGAAAATCTGGATGACGGTTTTGCCAGCTTGCTGCGATATGACGACAATAAAGATTACGTCATGGACAAGCAGGACAAAACTTTCAACTCATTGCTTGTCTGGCGCGACCTGAACAAAGATGGAGTAGGCACGCCGAATGAATTGAAATCGCTCTCGGCCTACGGGATTGTTTCAATCAACCTGAATGCTGTCCTGGTCGGCCTTACTTACGGCACAGATGCCGCCATCACGCATCAATCCACCTATACATTGAAAGATGGATCGAAACGGCAAATCGCCGATGTGTGGTTCGATCAGATTGTGGGCTTCCCAAAACCCAAGGTGGCCCAATGATAAAAATATTTGTAACACTACTTGCGGCGTTAACAATCATCTCCACCGGCGCAATTGCCGGTGAAGACCCGAGAACCGTTTACACGAAAAATGACGGTCGCATCGATACCGGCACCGACACATCTTCCGATGGTTACATGCGTGCCGGAACAAAACTGGTGGTGGATTGCTCCGCCGCGGGCGCTTGCGTTGATACACCCACACCGCCATTACCGCCTACAGCAGGACCGGTGGCGAGACCAGATACATATAACATGTCAATCACCGATATTAAGACGGCCTCAAATGGTAGTGATTCGAGTAAACCGCGTCTTATAGGCTGGCCATACCCATATAGTATGACGAAAGGCACCAGCAATGGCACCAATGTTACTTTCTTCACAACCACTCTGCCAGTCATGACAAATGACGACGAAGGGCCGTTAGCACCAGCCACAATCACGAGCATACAAAATTTCAAGACGAAGACCGATGATAGCTTTGGTATCTTGACATTAAAAAACCCAATCCTGTTGACCCCCACTGCTGATGGAAAAGGCGTAAAATTGGATCTTGCCTTTCAGCGTAGCAGTGACGGACAATTGAAAATCAGCTTTTCCTACACCATCACAGACGCCCGGGGACAAATATCAACGACGAACGCTACCCTGACAATGAGCGCCCAAGTTTCCCCGCTAGTGCTTGATCTAGATGGGGACGGTATTGAAATGCTGCCACTGGAACAGGGAACCTATTTTGACATCGATATGGATGGCATCAAGGATCAGATGAGCTGGGTCAAGTCCGACGATGGTTTTCTGGTTTTCGACCGTAATAGTGATGGCATGATTACACACCGCAGGGAATTGTTTGGCAATCTGGATGATGAAGACCTTCCTGATGGTTTTGCCAGCCTGTTGCGTTATGATGAGAACAAGGATTATGTGATAAATGCACAGGACAAAATCTTCCTCCAACTTCTTGTTTGGCGCGATATGAATAAAGATGGAATAGGGACGCCGAACGAACTCAAATCTGTTTCGGCCTATGGCATATCTTCTTTCAATCTAAACGCTGTAAAAGTAGGTCTGGTCTATGGCGCCGCCGATACATCCATCACCCACCAATCTACCTACACATTGAAGGATGGATCGAAACGTCAGATGGCCGATGTCTGGTTCGCCCAGGTATTGGGAGCAAAACCCCCAGCACAAGAATCTCAGCCAGGGACATCCACTGCACAGCCAACAGGGCAAAAAGCCGCAAGATAAGAATATATACGTTATGTAAAATAATATAACAAATTAGGTGCTTTCGAATGAATAACAGCAAAACAAATAGAAACACACTATGCCTAGCTTTATGCCTTGTAGCGACGCTATGGGCGGCACCACAAGCCATGGCCCAAAGCAGCGCCCGCGCAGAGGCTGTGTGCCTTGATGGCCGTTGGGAAATCACCGTCAGCGGCAATTGCGTTGAACAATTCGTGGATTGTGTTGGCACCGTTCCAGCACGTCCAGCAACAGCCGCCAACACGTTTATTCGGAACTATTCACGCTGCGACATAACCAAGGAAGCATGTTTCTGGGACATTAATGACGGGGCCGATCCGACCAAGCCAGAGATAAAAAAGAACGATGAAACCAATACGACAGACACCATGTTCTCAATTTTGCCGGGCGCGGGATCCGATGGATTCATCGAGCGTAACCGCAATTTTGATGGCGAAGCCATCAGTTGGAATGAGGTCAAGGTTGAGCCAAAAAAACTACTCTGGATAAACCGTAAAGGCATACCTGGCGACGAGAATTTACGCATGATGATCCCAACAAAGGAGGCGGACCATCAACAGTTTTTAGCGGCCGCAAAGGCAGATGGAATAATTGAAACAGATGCGGCTTGTATGCCAATTGAAATCCGTCTGTGTCAGGGCGTGACGGCTGCAACGCCAAGGCCATGTCCGGCACCAACACCTTAGAACGAAGTAGCTGCGGCCCCAGGAAGCGGCAGTTTCTCTATGGTTCAAGGCCATCTTAAAACCATTTCTTAAATCGATATATCATTTCCCATAATATACATTATCACATTTAGCTATATGGCTATATAGGATTGTATCTGGGCTGTTACAAAGCCCCTCACGGCCGCACAGATGTCCAAAATCAGGCGTCGCCGGCCAGCACGGCCTTGAGCAGAACGTCATGATCGCTATAGATGGAATCTGGCGCGGCGCCAGCCGATAAAAGATGCGGAACGATAGCGCTGATCATGTCTGGCGGACCGGCCAGATAAATTTCAAAATCACGCAGATTTTTTTCATTGGTCGCGATGATTTCGCTGACCGGATTTTGGACCACGGAAATGTATTTTAAATTGGCATTTTCGGACGCCAATTTTGTCATTTCATCGTGCACGTAACGGTCTTCATTTTGGGCCACGCCCCAGTAAATTGTCACTGGCGCAACATGCCCGTTGGACAGCGCATCCTCTGCCACAGCCTTCAATGGCGCGATGCCCATACCACCTGCAACCATCAGCAGCGGCCTCCCGGACTCGGGCTTCCATGTGCCTTCGCCAAATGGACCGCGAAGGGCGACCGCGTCGTCCCGCGTTAACGATTTGAGGGCGTGCGTGGCTGCGCCGCCCTTACCATTGTCTTTAATGTGAATCTCGATGTCATGGACTTTCAGATCGTCAGTCACCGGCGCATTGGCAATGGAATAAAAGCGCGGCTCACATCCGTCAAAGGTTAATTCCACATATTGCCCGGCCTGATAGGAAAAGCGCGCAGCCGGGCGCAAGCGGATCACGGCTTTATCCGCGCCGATCTTCCTGATATCAATGACTTTGGTGGCAAT
>CAZUYV010000005.1:0-20419 GCA_964624435.1 uncultured Micavibrio sp.
GGTGGCTGGAAGCCCAGTTCGCCGGGTTTCGGCTCAAAGGCGAAGGCGGAAGGCACAGACGCGAGCCATACGGTCGCGGCAGCCACAAGACGGAGAAGGGAATTTTTCATTTTCAATGAATGCTTTTATTTTGCTAGGGTTACGAAGCGTTATTTCGGACTCTGGTAATATGCCCGATCCAGCCCATTTCTTACAGCGAAAAAACGGGCAAGAAAAGCGAAAAAACAACGTCCTAGCCCTTATTGTGCACGGGTTTTAAGAAAAGAGGATTTTCATGATTACGATACTCTATGCCGGTCTTTTGGGTTTACTTTATTTGGTGCTCTCGGTGCTCGTGGTAAAAGGGCGTTATGGCTATAAGCTGGCCTTTGGCGATGGCGGAAATCCGGAGATGGTTAAACGTATCCGGGCCCATGGAAACTTCGCGGAATATGTGCCGTTTGCGCTGCTGCTGTTATTCCTGACCGATTCTGTCCAGTATTCGCCGTTATTGATCCATGTTCTTGGAATTACACTGGTGCTGGCCCGAATTCTGCACGCGGTCGCGCTTTATAAGAACATCTTTCGTTTCCGCGTTACCGGGGTGGTTCTGACATTCCTCGTCATCGCCGTCTGTTCAGTCCTGTTGATCTGGCATTTCATAGCCCTGCAACTGACAGGCTTCTAGACGATCAGGGAAGAGAGGGCGGCAATCGCCGCTGTTTCGGCTCTCAGGATGTTTTCGCCCAGCGTGACCGGGACAACGCACTTTATCTCTGCCAGTTTGTGTTTCTCCTCGTCTGTGAATCCGCCCGCCGGGCCGATCAGGAAGGCAACATCGCCTTTGGGCAAGGCAGAGGATAATGATTTCGCCTCGTGCCGTTCGATGGCAGCGAGGATTGGAATTCCAGAATCCCATGATGTGAGAACTTTCCAGACATCAGTAACCGGGTGCAGGGTCGGGATATCCATCCGTTCACACTGCTCCGCTGCCTCGATCATCTGTGCCTGAATTTTTTCTTCGTTGATTTTACGGATGTCGGTGTTCTGCGTAAGGACCGGATGCAAATCCGTTACGCCAAGTTCAACTGATTTTTCCACCAGCCAGTCCATTCGCTCTTTTTTTATCGGCGCGAAGAGGAGATGAACTTTGCGAGAAGACGAGGGTTGTTTTTTGAGTAATTTTTGTAAATTCACAACGGCGCGTTTTTTATCAATCAGCGAAATTTTCCCAAGAAATTCGCCATCCTTGCCGTTAAAGGCGCGAATATCGGCTCCGGCTTCCAAACGCATCACATTTTTCAAATAGTGGTGAATTGATTCCGATACAGCAAGGTCTGCACCCAGCTTCATCGGTTCGTTCACATGGATTCTAGGAAGTTTGTAAGTGTTGCTCATACCTAAGATGTAGCGCTTCAACTGGGGAACGCCAAGTTTTTATTCTTCCCCCCGTTCGGTGGTTAGAGTCTAATACGAAAATGGGTTTTACTGATATCCGCTTTGACCTGATTGACCGGCTGCCGCCAAAGGTACGGCCTTACGCACTCCTCATGCGGCTCGACCGCCCGGTGGGCTGGTGGCTACTACTGCTTCCAGGCTGGTGGGCGATTGCGCTGGCGGGCGGCGGGGTTCAGGGGCTTTCAGGCTGGAACTGGTACATGCTGGTTCTCTTCCTCATCGGCGCCATCATCATGCGCGGGGCTGGCTGTATTATTAACGACCTCTGGGACCGCGATCTGGATGCACGGGTGGAACGGACGAGAGCACGGCCGCTGGCGTCTGGTGAAATCCAGATCTGGCAGGCGGCGATCTTTTTGTTCACCCTGCTATTCCTCGGTCTTATCCTTTTGGTCCAGACATCGACCATTACGGTCTGGCTCGGTTTTCTCTCGCTCGCCTTTGTGGTTGCTTATCCTTATATGAAGCGGATCACCTGGTGGCCACAGGCATTCCTTGGCATCACCTTCAATTTTGGGGCTCTGATGGGCTGGGCCGCTGCTACGGGTGAATTGAACTTTCCCGCGCTGCTTCTTTATATCGGCGGGTTTTTCTGGACGCTTGGGTACGACACGATCTATGCCCATCAGGACAAACAGGATGACGAAGTCATCGGTATCAAATCCACGGCGCTGCTGTTTGGCGAACGGTCCCGCAAATGGGTCGGGATTTTCTATGCTGCCTCGTGGACCCTGATTGCGCTGGCAGGTTTTTTTGGCGGTGCCAGCATTATCGCGCTGGGGTTGCTGATCCTGCCTGGCGTTCATATGGTGCTACAAGTGTTAACTTGGGATATGGACAGCCAAGCTAGTTCGCTAAAGGTTTTTAAATCCAATCAGGTTTGCGGCCTTCTGTTTTTCCTCGCCTTTATGTGTGCCTGATTATAAAAATTCTTGAAATGCACGCCTGACAGGCGTTTACTGCATAGATCAAGTATTTTTTATAGAGGGGTTCTTATGTCCGCATATCCGCAATCTATTTTGTCTTTAAACAAAAAACTACAGGCCTTTCGTGAGGTTAGCGTTGTGATGCATTATGCCATCGCGGATCATGACGGCATTATTTCCCCGAACCAGTTCGCTTTTCCTTCCAAAACCGATGAGATCGATACCAAGTCCGTCGATATTATCCGCCATGTATGGCTTGATGCGTTAGCACATCCAAAAGAAGATATTGGTGTAATCGGGGCAAAACCGAAAACCACCGAAGATATTCTGTCTGAAGCTTTGAAGTCCCCTGCAAATTTAAAAATTGATGAAGCCTTTATTCGTGCCGCTGCCTATCCCGTCCCACAAAGCTATAGGATAGACCTGCCCGTTGGGCCAAAAGACCTGCGCCTTGAAATATTGAATGGCCTCATTCCCTTCCGGGAAACACGTGCTATGTTCATGCGCCTTGAAACGGAATTACTATCACCGATCCGGGCGCTGCAAATCGGGCATGTTGCGGTAAACGCCCTTGAAGAGATCAAGGCAAGCGTTCAATTATCGTCCTCTCATACCTTGAGATACAATTAACCGCCGTAAAGCGAACGAACCTTCTGCTCAGCGATGATCAGCATCGGTAAATCGACGCTGGTTGCCTTGCGCAGATCGGCGAACAGTGGTTCCAGCGCCGTGGCTTGTGCCCCATGTGTGGCAATCCATTCGCTGACGACACCGCTCTTGATCGCCCCTTTACCCTTTTTCGGCGCTGTGCCGGCACCCATATCGGTGAGGATTTTCACCGTCAGGCCAGCTTGCGCATTGAAAAGGTTGTCGGTGACGCCATCGCGGGCTTCGGCCGACCAGCGGTCGTTGGCTGGCAGGTATTTTGCCTGCTGGCGCATCCAGTCGAGGTGGAAATGTTCGCCGATTTCGAAATAGATTTTAGCAATCGTTGGCAAATCCGCTTTCTCCGCCTTGGCAATCCGGATCAAATCGCATGCCGAGGCCAGCAACGGCATGATCGCGATATGATGCGCAAGATCTTCCGGCAATCCATCACTGACACCCGCACGGGTTTTCTGCTGGATATTGGCGAGCAGGGTCGGCGTCACCACGGAGTCAATATGTTTGCGAAGGGCGGCGGCCCCGTCTTCGAATGTTGCGATATCGCGATTGATGTTGAGGTTTCCTGCCATACGGGTGAGGAACCAGATCACCGCGCGTTCCATCATGTGGGCGATATCGCGGAAAGCTTTGAGCTGTACCAGCGCTGGGACTTTGTTATCGAGTTCCTCAACGGCGATCCAGAGTTCGCGCAGTCCAAACGATTCCCGCATGATGATGAAGGCCTTGGCAACATCTTCCGGTGTTGCGCTGGTTTTTGCCATGCATTCGCGGATAAAGGTCGGACCCATGCGGTTGATCATGCTGCTCGCTAATGTCGTGCAAATGATTTCGCGTTTCAGACGGTGACGCAGGATTTCCTTGGAATAATTTTCCGCGAGTTTGTTGGGGAAGTATTTATGCAGTCGTCCTTCCATTGCCTTGCTGTCGGGGATATCGCTTTCCAGCAGATCCCAGGTAAAGGAAATTTTGGCGTGGGCTTGAAGGATCGCAAGCTCTGGCCGTGTTAGGCCCTTGCCAGTGCGAAGACGGTTTTGAATATCTTCTTCCGGCGGCAGGTTTTCCAGCGCGCGGCTTAATCCTACTTTACGTTCCAGCTCCGTAATCAAGGCGGCTTGTTCGCCCAGCGATTCTGCTGCCTGCAATTCCATCAGGCTGATTGCCTGCGATTGCTGGTAATTGTTGCGAAGAACAAGGCTGGCCACTTCATCGGTCATGGAGGCAAGTAGTTTGTCGCGTTTTTTTACATCCATATCATGCGCTTTGCTGCGCATGATATCGTTCATCAGGATCTTGATATTGACTTCATGGTCGGATGAATCAACCCCGCCGGAATTGTCGATGAAGTCGGCATTCAAACGTCCGCCATGCAGGGCATATTCAATCCGCCCGCGCTGAGTGATGGCAAGGTTTGCCCCTTCGCCCATGACTTTTGCGCGCAGCTCGGTCGCATTGATGCGCAACGCATCGCTCGATTTATCGCCGACATCAGCGTGCGTTTCATAAGACGCTTTAATATAGGTGCCAATCCCGCCAACCCAAAGAAGGTCGCAGCGTGCCTTCAGCATCGCCTGAATCAGTTCGTTCGGACTGACGCGCTCACGTGGAATATCAAATCGTTTTTGGATTTCCGGGGTAAGCTGCAGACTCTTTTCCGAGCGGTTGAAAATTTTGCCGCCCTTGGACAGGAGTTTTTGATTATACTCATCCCAACCTTTGACTTCGTTGAACAGGCGCGTGCGCTCCTTGAATGTCGCGGCGATATCCGGGTCAGGATCGCAGAAGATGTGCAGATGGTTGAACGCGCCGATCAGGCGGATATGTTCCGACAGGATCATGCCGTTGCCGAACACATCACCGCCCATATCGCCAACACCGACGACATCAAAATCTTCTTTCTGGATGTCGTGATTCAGTTCACGGAAATGGCGTTTGACGGATTCCCACGCACCGCGCGCAGTGATACCCATCTTCTTGTGGTCGTACCCGGCCGAACCGCCGGAAGCAAAGGCATCGCCCAGCCAATGGCCGTATTCGATGGAAAGCGCGTTGGCGATATCGGAGAAGGTGGCCGTTCCTTTATCGGCAGCAACCACGAGATAGGGGTCATCACCATCGCGACGTACGACATTTTCGCGCGGGATGATCTGATCACCCTTTTGGTTGTCAGTAATATCGAGGAGACCACGAACAAGGATCTTGTAGCATTCTATCCCTTCAGCCTGCATCGCGGCGCGTCCGCCTTCTTTGGGCGGCTGCTTCACGACAAATCCGCCTTTCGCGCCCATTGGTACGATGACAGAGTTCTTCACTTGCTGTGCCTTCATCAGGCCCAGAACTTCGGTACGGAAATCTTCATGGCGGTCGGACCAGCGGATACCGCCGCGGGAAATTTTATCCATGCGTAGGTGAATGGCTTCGGCGCGCGGGGAATACACAAAAATTTCGCGATATGGGCGTGGTTCCGGCAAGTCATCGATCTTCTTGGAATCCAATTTGATCGAAATGTAGGATTTCGGCGACCCATCAGGCATCATCTGGAAGAAGTTGGTGCGCAATGTCGCGTTAACGACAGCGGTGAGGGAACGCAAGACCTTGTCTTGGTCGAGTGAATCCACGGCTTCCAACAGATGGTCGATTTCAACCGCGCAACCTGCGGCCTGAATTTCATTCTGTCCATTGAGGGATGGATCAAACAGGCTTTTAAACAGGCGAACCATGGTTGCGCTGATCTTGGGATTCTCACCCAATGTACTTTCAATGAATTCGCGGCTGTAATGTAAGCCAACCTGGCGAAGATAACGCATATAAGTGCGCAGGATCGTGATTTCGCGCCAGCTCATCTTGGCATTGAGGACAAGGCGGTTCAGGCCGTCATTCTCCATCTGGCGATTCCAGATTTTATCAAATGCTTCTTCAAAAATCGCCTTGATGTCGCTGATGACAAGATTCTTGTCGCTCGATGCCGCCATCTCCATCAGGAAATCGTGAATCCAAACTTTCTGGCGTGATGGTGTCGGTGAAATTTCATAGGGAAGTTCCGAGATAACTTTCAATCCCATCTTCTCCAGCATCGGAAGAACATCGGAAAGCGTCATTGGCTTGCCGGGGCTAAAAATTTTCAGACGGATTTCCGTCTCGGTGCAATCATGCGGGCGGTAAAGATCGAGGCCAATATTACCGGATTTTAGAACCTCTTCGATTTTGCGGATATCATGAACGGCTTGGCGTGGTTCATATTTCTCATGATAACTGACCGGGAAGGCCTGTCCATATTTCTGGACAGTGACGCTGGTCTCGCCCTGATGACGATGATCGGCTTCCAGCGCATCGCGGAGCAATTCGCTCCAGATACGGCCAGCTTCCTCCAGTTGCGCTTCAATCGCCTCTTCATCGTAAGTCGGAACGGATTTAAGGTGGTTGATATCAATCAGGTACATGACGCGCGCAAGTGGCGAGTCATCCTGTGTAACCTGATAGTTGGTGCACTGGCCGCCAAGCGCTTCTTCCAATACATGCTGCAATCGCAGACGCAGGCGGGTTTCATAACGGTCGCGCGGAACATAGACAAGGCACGATATATAACGCCCGAACGGATCGGTACGGGTGAAGAGGGCGATATGCGGACGTTCCTGCAAACGCAAGATGGCGCTGGCATGATTATATAATAAGTCTTCCGGCATCTGCAGCACTTCATCGCGCGGATATTTTTCAAGGATGTGGCGCAATGCGCGTCGGTCGTGGCTTCCCGGCAAAAATTGCGTGCGGTTGATAACGTTCTGAACCTTGACGCGCAGGTACGGGATGTCCGCCACGCTACGGGAATAGGTGACAGATGTGAAAAGGCCGATGAACAGCATCTCGCCCGCCACTTTGCCATCCTTGCCAAAAATTTTGACGGTAATGGCATCCATTGGGACGCGGCGGTGAACAGTAGAACGGCGGTTGACCTTGGCAATGGTCAGAGGTGGTTGGCCTTTGCGCAATTTTTGTTGCGGCTGGGACAGGCATTCCCGCGCGTCGTTCAAATAGACGGGCATGACTTCATCACGCAGCAGGCCGAGGCTCTTTTTCTTTACGGTTTCGCTGACGATCTTGCCGTCTTTTTCGCTGAACTTGTATTCACGGTAACCGAGCAGCGTGAAGTTGTTGTCATAGAGATATTCAAGGAACGCCTGATATTCTTCGATCAGGTGATCATCAAATTTGGCAGGGGCGTTGCTAAGCTGGCGTTGCGCTTCGCGTAACATATCCTTCATGGGCAGCCAATCGCGCGTTGCATTCTTGACATCTTCCATGACCTGCAGAAGGCCCATTCGCAATTCTTCGGCTTGTGCATCGCTGATGATGCTGCGCAGTTGTATGTGAGAGAGCGAGAAACGCTGCAACCCTACTTCGGGATCGTGTTTGAAATCCTTGAAGTTGCCCTTGCTGTCATATTGTACGTGCAGCGTCGGATGCGTGAGCATGTGGATCAACTGACCATGACGCACTACTTCGGCAACGATGGAATCAATCAGGAACGCCATATCGTCCTGCACGATATCAATGATGGTACGACCGATGGTCCAGCCGTCATTTTCCATCGTTGGCGTATATATACGTATGGCCGGCACGCCATCTTTTTTGGATTTCAGAAGATCCCATTGACTCTCAACCGTTTTGGCAAGCGCCTCCGGTTTGATCTGCTGCAGATCTTCTTCAGGGACACGTTCCAAAAGCTTCTCTGCAAAATTCTTCGTGATTGAAGAAGTCTTTGCCGGAAGAAGCGCAAGGGTTTGCTTGATCAGGGGATGAGTCATGGATGGATACTTTTACTTTTATTTATTTGTGAATTACACCGCCGAAAACGCGCCTAACCTATGCTTGTCGGCGCAGATTGGCAAGCCCATTGAACCATGTCTGGTCCGGTCTTTCCATACGCACTGCCGCATAGATTTTTTAGACTGCCGAAGTTATGACGCCGGGGACAAATCAATAATCAAACGCTGACCACCAGTGGCCACATCGTCCATCGTACCTTTATAGGTTAGGCTGGCCGCTTTCTTCAGCTGGATGATCAGCATGGTGCCGCCCCCATCTGTTTTTTCGACGCGGTACGAGGCGATAATCGGGGAGCTGGCAAAGTTTTGCTGCGCAGCAGCGTTCCAGCTAGTGCCCGGAATTTCGATAACAAGGATTTTTTCCTGATTATCGAGGTCGGCGGTGAACGATGCCTTTCCACTGACATCCAGAACGATCCGGGTTTTGCCCGGATGTTCACCGATGCGGATATCCATAACGCCCGGACCGCTAACCTTGGCAGACGCAGGTGGGGGCGTTACAGGAGCCGCGGCCGCCGCAGACGGCGCTTGCGCGCTGTCTACAGTGGCGGATGGTTCTCCGGCAGGGTAGTCGGAAGAACCGTTGGAAACCGTTGCCTGATCTTGAGCGGGGTCAGGCAACGGGGGTAAATATTCTTGGGCAGCGGTGGAATCTTCATCAGGGAGGATGCTTTGCGGTGCAGCAGGGCCAGACGGCGCCGTCAGAGGGGGCAGAGCATTGTCATCATGAATGGTTTGCGCCG
Source organism: uncultured Micavibrio sp. (assembly GCA_964624435.1). Lineage (GTDB taxonomy): Bacteria > Pseudomonadota > Alphaproteobacteria > Micavibrionales > Micavibrionaceae > Micavibrio_A. The sequence goes on from CAZUYV010000005.1 coordinate 8,593, forward strand.
GGATAGGGGCATCGAGGGCAGATTCTTCAATCGGTGGAATATCGGACGATGGCATGGATTCGCCGCCGGTCAGGACTTCCAGTTGTTTAATTAGACCCTGAATATCGCCTTCAATCGCAACAAGGCGGACGATCGCGGGCGCCATGGCATCGAAATCATTGCGCAGTTCCTGCACCGCGTTTTCAAGCCGGTCGAGGCGGTCCACCTCATCCGACATTTTTTGCGAGAAAAGTTGGGTGTTGGTCGATTTGACCTGTAGAGCAGGTAAGCCATCGGCAGTCTTTGGAGCACCTGTTGTACCGGGCACTGGTGGGCGGTTGTCAGGATTTGGGGGCGCAGTGAGCGGCTGGAGCGTTCCGGACTGGGTGGATGATTCGGCTGAACCCGGGTAACCGGCAGGGGTGGATTGGCCGCAGGAAGCGAGCGTAACAACGCAGAGCAACCCACAGGTACTCAGTGAAAAAGCCTTTAAAAATGCACGTCCGCCGCAGAAATGCGGCTTCTGGGTCCAGAGGCTGGACATGGTAGGAAATACCCTGCGTTTTACAAAATTGCTCAAGAGCGACTATGCCCCAATGACTATGGTACGTTTGACGGAATCGGTTGGCAAACACTCTTTGCATGAATTTGTATTTTTTTTACAATGTGTTGACGGAAAGTCGCGAGGGTGCTTTGCTGCATCCGTAAATAAAGTTATACTGATGCCTTCTCAACCGGGATTGTCTGATGCTCTCACGCCATTGCGCCATAGGACTCGTTTTCGTCGCCTTGCTAGCGGTGTGGGCTAATCCTGCTCATGCTGCAATCAATGAAATACAAAGGCTGTATTTTGGAAAGTGGTACTTCCCTCCGAACAACAGTGTTGAAACCATTACCGTTACCACGGGGGGCACGGTGAACACTACATCACCCGCTCTCATCATGATGGAATCCCCACGTCCGGGTATATATAGCGTAACGGGATTGCCCCCCTTTACGGTCATAAATAATGTTACTGTAACCATGAATCAACCCATGGAAAATGGCGCACTCTTTGTAGACATGGACAACTTTACAACACAAATACCAAATGCCGATGGCGCGGGCGTTACCACACTTCGAATTGGTGGCGATGCGCTCACCTCCGGAAATGGGCAAGGATACACTGGCGGTGCTTACAACGGCCAGATAGACATCGTAATAGACTTTTAAAATAAGAATGGGAGAAAGATATGAACCGTAAGGTGGTTATGGGGCTGTTTATATTTGTTTTGGTAACCGGAATAATGGCATTGGTTTCACCCTCTGCAAAGGCCAATATTACAATTACGCCTACTATTATAGTGATAGAAGGACGAGATCGTTATGCTGATCTTTATGTTTTGAATACTACGAATGAGCGTCAGAGCTATGAGATTCACTGGAAGTTTTTGCAACAGCAGGAAAATTTAGGTAACTATAAGAATGTAGACAAGCCCACGACAGCTTTTGATCTGTCAAAAAACATCATTTTTACACCACGTAGAATTAGCCTTGCTCCGAAGAGTGGGCAGAAGGTTCGTCTTGGGCTGCGCTTGCAGGGAACGCCTCCCCCTCCGGGAGATTATCGGGCACATATTGAGCTTTTGAATACAAGCAGTGGTAGGGATGCAAGCCCAGATGTTGAAATAGGACCGCAAGAACAGCAGCTTCAGGTCAATATGAAGGTCGCTTTTTCTATCCCTGTTATATATCGCGTGGGAAATGAAAACGGGGGAGACGGCGTTATCGGTAATGTAACAACGCAAATAAATCCTAAAACCAACAAAATCGAGGCCGTGATCCCAATTACCAGGGCAGAAGGAGCTTATGGCACATTGGGGACCATTGCTGTGAATTATGGAGGAAAGCGAGTAGGGCAGTTGAGAAATGCTAATATTTTCCCGGAAATTAAGACTCGCATTTTCCACGTTCCTTTGGATGTCCAGACACTTTCCGGCGGTTCTCTAAATATCGTTTATTCCGATTACGATCTGGAAAAGAAAATCATTTTCGATGAGAAGAATATTAATATCGCACAGTGAATTATGTATGGATGATAAATAAAAAGGGCGCTCATTGAGCGCCCTTTTTTTAATTTTTGAATCGATTAGTAAGCAAAGGTAACAACGAATGACGCATCAGAGTCGATGCCTGGTGTTACGGCTGCGCTTACTGTAATTGTACCGCCGAAGCTTACAACTTCAGGGACGCCGCCAGTAACGACTGTAACCGGGTGAACTGTTGTACCATCGGCTGTAACAGCTTGGTCTGCGCCCTCGGTTGCTGTGCCGTAAGTAATCGCGGACAGAGTGTAAGCAGCATCAGCATAGTCTGTGATCGCTGCGACAGTCATATCAAGTTCGTAAGCGTTGATACCAGCAGGCAGGCTTACATCAAGCGTACCGGCGCGGCTTGCGGTTGTATCAAGTTCCAGAACCGTGGATGGCGCTGTTGTTGTCGGTGTGACGTTACCGGCTGTATCCATAACCAAAACTATGTTGTTGGTATCATAAGACAGTAGCCATCTGCCAAAATCCATGTTGCCTGTTTTAACAACGTTCAAAGCGGGAACCGCTTCAATAACCGAGTTCATGGTTGCGTTGTTGGCTGCATCAGCGGATGTCGCCATAAATGAAAGGCCCGCTACAGCGGCTGTGGCCAAAAGTAGGCCTTTAAGTGGTTTGAACTGCATAAGTTTCTCCTTAATAAGTTTCCTAGGGGTTCGACGACATTTTTTCATGTGCCGATATTCTGTCGTACCAGGCAATGCATCCTGCTTGTGGTACAATCAGATTAGACATCTGACACATAAATATATAACACACTAAAAACGTTAATTCATGGTTAAAGTAACTTTCCTCACCCAAAATTAACCACATAAGCCCTTAAAACACCTTAAAAAATGAATTAATGGACATAATAATTTAATTATATCTAATTTTATCTTTGGCCGTTTGGGCCTTGGCACGCCCCTTGCTTATTTGATTCGCAAAAGGGGATCTTAAGATTATTTCATGCGCCAGTTCGTAACGATCTTAATAATTATGGTAACAATTCTGGGGCCGTCTGGGATGGCTTATGCAGAGATTCCGCCTGTTTCCGGACAGGCGAAAGAATTGTCTGTTGCGGAACGTGCTTTATTGGCACGGCAATTTATATCACGTATTGCCAAAAAATTTGCCGATGTAGATAAGGAACAGGAATATAAAAATAATCCTGTTGCCGCTCAGATATCAAATTTTGCGGAAGGCGAAGAGTTATTGCTCAGCATCCGCCTTATAAACCAAATCACACTGGAAGCGCCGGTTACCGCTCGTATCGAGAACAAGGAACTTCTTGTTTCCCTTCGCGATTTTATTTTGGCCCTGGAATTTCCCATTGATGTGAATATCGAAAATAAAACAGCCGTTGGATGGTATATTCGAGAGAATAAAACATTTTCTTTGGATGCTACTGCCAAAAAGGTCGTAACCACTCATGGAACTTATCCAATGAGCGATAAGGTCAAGCTGGAGAAGAATGATATTCTGGTTCCTCCCAATGAGCTAGCTGCATGGTTTGGTCTTGGCCTCAAGCCCAACATAGGCTCTCTTGAATTGATTTTGGAAACATCGCAATCTTTGCCTGTCGAAGAAAGATTGGCTAGGAAAGATCTGACAATTGGTGATCATAGCCAGGATCTCCCAGTGCAACCACGTTTGGAAGATACAAATCCGGCGAGGGAATTCCCGCTGGTAGATGTTTCCACAATCACTACCTATTCAAAGCCGGGCAAAGTAGAGGAATTCTCTAATAAAAGGGAAGGACTGGCGGCATCGGCCTTCGTGCGTACGTCTGGTGACTTAGCTGGGGGGACTTTTACCACGCAGTCGGCATTCGACGATAAGGAAGATTTTACTAATCTACGTGCGACTTTTAGCGAACAGTCATTGGAACCGGAACTATTGGGCCCCTTGAAAGCGCGGAAATACGAACTTGGTGATATTAATACCCCTTATATTCCACTAAGCAATCGTGCAAAAAGCGGTATTGGGGCTCGTGTAACCAATGCTCCCGCCAATGGATCTACGCTTCGTCCTACGACCGAAATTCGTGGAACATCCTTTCCAAATTGGGATGTTGAACTTTACCGAGGTAATCAACTTCTGGATGTCCAGACTATTGGAGAAGACGGTGTATATGCTTTTGAAAATGTTGATCTGTTCGGAAATGAAAACGATTTTAGAGTAGTGTTTTATGGGCCGCAGGGGGAACACCGTGAAGAGGAGGTAAGTATCCCAGTCGATACACGTCGTCTTTCAGAATTTGGCAGTGCTTATGATGTTTCTGTCATGGCACAGAATAAACAGACTTATCGGAAATTTGAAAGCAAAGATGAAGACGAAGGGGCATCGGCAATTTCAGCTATTTATGAAGTGCCTATAGGCGAAAATAGTGCGGCATCCGTTGCCTTTGAAGCCGGGCAGGATGAGGGTAAAAAACGTTATATTGGTCATGCTGGAATATCATCCTCTGTTGCTGGTACGCTTTTAAACCTGGATACGGCAATTGATCAGGATAATGAGATGGCGGCGCAGTTCGTTGCCCGCCGTAATATCGGCGACCATAAACTTCGTAATGAGTTCAGGCTTAATACTGACAAGTATAATATTACCAACGATCTTGGAGAAAATGCGACCGTTATCTCAAACCGTTTTAACGTCACAGGTCCTCTACCTTTCGAACTCGGTGGGCGGACAAGATATAATACGCAGTTGGCTTATGGCTTTGATCCTGATGGTAACTTATCGCAAGGCTATCAACTAGGCATAAGTACGAACCTCCTTTCTCGTATATCTCTGAATCAACAGCTTTATTATGATACTGATGAAGCGGAAGAAGAGGATAAAGCTGGGACAACGACAACTTTAACCGGCTCGCTTGGAAAGAATCGTTTGCGTCTTATAGGCAACTACCAACTTAAGCCCGAAAACAAACTTATCAATCTTGAAGCTGATTATACTCGGGATCTTGCTGAGGATCTGGATTTCAACCTGAACGTTACTCATCATAATGATGAAGCTTTGACGGAAGGCCGTGCGCAGCTGAACTGGCGTGCAGGCTGGGCAGATATTTCCCCCTCAATCAGCTATAATTCTGACGAAGACATGGTTGCCATGCTGAACACACGGTTTGGTATCACAAGGGACCCGCTCAGCACGGATATCAAATCTTTTGACACACCTATTACGGCAAATGGTGGAATTAGTGTATTCGTCTTCCTTGATAAAAATGGCGACAACATTTTTAACGAGGGCGAAGAGCCAATACCTGATGCAACAATTGTGGCCCCGCAAAACGGGGGTCGTCAGGTAACCGACGAAAGCGGCCATGCCTTTTTCAATCGCGTGCTTAATATGCGGCCAACGGATATTTATGTTCAGGAAGATACTCTCGCTGATCCTTACTGGATATCCGGTTATGAAGGGTTTTCGATCGTTCCCCGCGAAGGGCATGTGGTCCAGGTTGAGTTTCCTGTCCATGTTGGTGGTGAGATCGATGGGTCTGTCTATCTGAAAACGGCCAATGGAGAGCAGAACCCACTACGTGGTGTGAGTTTGTCGCTCTTTGATCTTAAGGGTAAGAAAATTAAAACGGTTGTTTCGGAGCCGGATGGTTTCTACCTGATTGAGAAAGTTCCACCTGGGCGTTACATGCTTGTTGTCGACAACAAAAAATTTGAAGGAAAATTCTCCCGCCCGAAACCACAGCCTATTCTGGTTAAATCAATAGGTTCGACCATGTATGGCAATAATATTTATTTGCGTGAAGGAGGTGCCGACGTGCCTGTGACATTCCATGCCGATGCATCCGATCTGAAGATCGATCCATCGACCTTGCATGGCCGCAGCATGTTCCTCAATCTAGGCCAATATAAATCGCGTCTGTCGATGGGGTTGGCCTGGCTGAAAATACGTAATCAGTTCAAGCGCGAACTAGGTGACATGGAAATTATGGAACTGCCGTCAGAAAGCAGCCCTGACTTGAAAACTCAAGTTTATACTTTGCGCGTACTCGCCTACAGCGATGACATGAGCGAGGCCTACAACAAGTGTAAGGTTTTGGCGGCCAACGGTCAGGATTGTGCGGTTGAAGTGGTACCGGAACAGGCACCGGAGAGAGTGGCAACGCAGGATACTACGGCTGCCGCATCGCCTTGATCTTGGCTTGCATGGGCTTTCCCGACCAATCAACATCCGCGCCTATGATCTTCTCGCGCATCATACCATAGGCATCGATCAGGTAAGTTTCCGGTAATTTATAGGTCTGATAAAGGGTGCGGGCTGTATTCTTATTTTGATCTTGCGCGATAAACACATTCCTCTGTGGCAATCCCTTGCCGTATTTCTTTAGGAATTTTTCAATATCCTGAATGGAATCGTCCTGTGACAAGAAGAGGAAAACGGATTCATCTTTTGTCGCTTCGGCGAGCTTGATTATTTGTGGAAACTCAATCACGCAAGGGGCACACCATGATGCCCAGAAATTCAGAACAACGATCTTCCCGCGAAAATCGGCCAGGGAGTGTTTCTTGCCCTTCAGATCGGTAAAGGAAAAGTCCGGGGCAGGTGCGAGGGCTTCTTGCATAGTTGTGGGGGTAAGACCGGGCGTTTGCGGGGTGCTATGCCTGTCAGTATAAAAAGTATATCCGGCCGCGCAAATCATCAGGAGAGCGAGGATTGAAAGATTCTTTTTCATGCCGAAATCTTTCTTTGCCATGCGCGGTACCAGAGGAAGCCAATGATGGCAAGTTCTGCCCCGCAAAATGCCGCAAGGCTGAGCGCAACCCCGGTGATAAATCCATAGGAATGCAGACCGACATTCAGAAGATTGACACCAAACCATGCGAGCGCAACGACAATGCTGAGCGCTGCCATGGCCGCGCTCATAACGAGTTGATTGAGATGCCCCGATAAATGGCTGTGATAAATCCAGATCAGCCACAGGACGATGAGGAGGGCGCCATTTTCTTTCGGATCCCATCCCCAGAAACGGCCCCATGACTGATCGGCCCAGATTCCGCCAAGAATAGTTCCAACGGCGGTAAAGAGCAGGGCAATCAACCCCATCGTCTTGATGGCAGGGAGTAGATTGGACCGTTCATTCCCAAAAGCATTTCGAATAAGATGGGCATGGGCAAGACAGGAAGCGATAAGACATATGCCATAGCCTGTCGTGATGCAGAGAACATGGGTCGCCAGCCAGAAATTGGTATTGAGTACGGCCACTAGCATCTTCATCGTATCATCAGCCGAAAATGCCTGTGAGATGAAGAGCAATAAGAGCCCGCTGAGTGCACCGGTGAGAAGGCCAAGCCCGTCTTTGCGTCGCCATTCTATAATAAGGGCGATAAGGACGCAGATCGCTGCTACAAACAAAATTGATTCATACAAGGTGCCAACCGGCGGTCGGTCGAGAATATAGACCCTTGCAGCAATCGCGGTGCTATGCAGGATGAAAGAACCACCCAGCAGGACAACCGCAGATTTATAAAGGCTTTTCCGTGCAAAGATTACACTGCCGGCATAGGCGAAGAAGCCCAGAAGATAACCGATCATAGAAAGGCCAAGCGGATGATATTCGTTATAGGCCTTTTCGGTTTTTAATTTTGCCGGGTTGCTATAGGCGTCGTATTTTTCCTTCATAGCGCGGGTGGTGGCGGTAAAGGCTTCGCTATCTCCCGTTGCAAAGGCATGGGCGGCATCTTGCCAGAGCGACATGAGCGCCGCGCTCTTCGGTGATCCCTTTCCCGTCTGCGTCAGGGCCCATGGCGCATACCATTCACCGTCGGCTCCATTCCAATTAGAGGGGAAAATACGCAGGAGAACATTTATCGCCCCGCCATCGCGAATGGTTTGGATATCATAGGCAAAAGCCGCGATTTCGCGTTCCTGCGCGCTGTATCGGTCCGGGTTGTCCCCCTTGCGGCGGACAATGTTCGCCATCTTGCTTTGCAGCTTGGTGTCAAATTGGTTGAGTTTCTGCAATGTCAGGGGCTGCGTCGGATCAATCTTCCATTCCTTAGCGAGTGTTTGGGGAACCGCAATATCAAGCGGTAGGATCAGAGAAAAGCTGCGTAACAGTTGAACATAGAGAATGGATTGTTCCTGCAGGCGCATCAATTCCTTCTGGTCATCACTCCAGTTTTTGGAATCGCTGTCCAGCAATTGTGTGATGACGGCTCTCTTGCTTTGCAGGAAATCGGCAAGCTCCGCAAAGCTGTATCGTTTGTTATCGCTTGGTTTCAGGCCGATACTTTCCGGTTTCAAAACGCGGAACAGGGGGCGCTGCAAGGCCTGCGCAGGATTGAACAAGGTTTCAGCAAGCCATTCATCGGAATTGAGCTCACCGATATGTTCACTTCCTGAAAAACTTTTCAAATAGCTGCGGGCGAATGTATCGAGAGGCTTTATCCGGCCTTCATGTTGTACAGGCAGGCTAGAAAATTTAGTGAAATCAAATGGTTCTGTGGCTTGCGCCGGAATCGAAAAGACCACCATAAGAATCAGCAATAGCACGCGCATCATGATTGCACCGCCCTGCGAAGACGTAGGCGTACTATAATGTGCAAAAGAAGCCCGGCAAAAATCAGCGCGCTCGCAATATAGGGGAAGGCGCGTCCCTGATTACGCACGACACTGAGAACCGAATATTCACCATCGGGTTTTTCACTGAAGGAGGCTTGGTAGAACGTATAGCCCTTATACCGCAACGGCTCATTCATGCTGATCGTATAAGGCCATGCCACATCGCCATCATGAACAATAACATCGGATGAAAAACCGCTTGCCATATTGGTGCCGGGATGCAGGACCCGCTTGAAATCAACCAGTTCAATTGAGAACGGCAAAATCGTTTCCGCCCGTCCCATTGAAAAGGCATATTGCGCACCATCCATGTTTACATTGGCTTTGTGTGGAATTTCTTCCATCACGATATAAACACCATCTTGATCATCTGGGAGGCCGGTCAGTTGTAATGTCACACCGGCTAGATTGGTTTCATTTTCTTTTTCCGGTGGAGCGGGTGACAGCGCCATCTGCTCTGCCAGACCTTTACGGTGTGTTATATTCTGCACAGGTGATGGTCGGCAATTGTCGCAGGTTGCTATGGTGGAAACGCTGAAGGGTAAATCGGCCGTCAGGATGCGTTCACCCGCTGCAAGGTCGCTAAAGGGGATGGCGGCAATCTGCTCTCCGTTTTTTTCAATCCACAACATGCGATCATGATAATCGGAAATTGTTTTGCCGCTCTGCCCCTCACGCAGGGATAAAAATCCCTCACTTTGTGAAAAGGCAGTGATGATTCCGCCGACAAGAAGAATAAGAATACCAAGATGGGTGATGATGGTTCCCATCCGTTCCTTCCGCCATGGGCTATAGAGAATGAATTTTGCGGCAAGACAAAGGGTAAGGACACCGATGGTAGTGTAGGCACCAGGCAAAGGGATGGGGCCAAACCAGAGGATCCAGGATGAAAAGAAAATTTTCTGGGCGGCGTAGATACCCATTTCTTTTTGCGCAACGGTTCCGGCGACGAGCAGAACCATCAGCCATGGCAGGATGTAAAATAACACGCCGGCGCTGGCCATTTTTTTCAGCCATGCGTTTTTATCTGCGGCAATTCCAAGATTCTCATCCATGCCCATGGATTAAAGCCTGCGCCTTGGCAGTTCAACCGAAATCTGGTCGGTTTTGCGCCTAAACGTCGTGGGAATGCTCGGCATGGGCGATAACGGCCTGTTTGTTGCTCCAGGCGATGATCAGGGTATAGGCCACGGCCAGCAGGGTTGGGCCGATAAACAGGCCGATGAAACCAAAGGCAATGATTCCGCCCAGAACGCCCAGAAGAACAAGGAGCAGGGGCAGGTTGCTGCCCAGTGAAATGAAATACGGACGGATGATATTGTCCGACGAGCTGATGACCAGAAGGCCCCACAGCGCCATAAAAATTCCCATGCCGATATGATCCTGTGAAAAAAGCCAGATTGTCGCAGGGATCCAGATCAGCGGCGGGGCCATGGGAATAAAGGACAGGAAGAAAGTTATAAGCCCCAGAAAAACCGCACCCGGTACGCCGGCGATCATAAATCCGATGGTGGCCAGCGAACCTTGGACCACGGCGGTTCCGACGATTCCATAGAGAACGCTGATCATGGTTTTTTTGGATACATCCAGAAGATGGCGGCCAAAATCACCGATAAATTTATCAATCAGGGAATTGAGCCGTTCCGCCGTCTGTACGCCATGACGTAGCAGGAAAAATGTGATGAACACACCTAGTGAAAGATCGACAACACCGCGACCTATCATCGTTCCTGCTGCCAGAAGACGTTGTGATATCTGGCCGGCATTGTCTTTCAGGGTTGTTGAAAATGTCTGCATATCGGAAAGATATTTTTGCCAGAAGGCAAGAGCGTATTCCGATATGAACGGCAATTCATGAACCCATTGCGGTGGTTGGCCATCACTGGTTTCAATGCTTTTGACCAGTTCATCTTTGAACAGGGTAAAGTTGCTGGTCAGGCTGTTGGCGATGAAAATAACCGGTACCAAAAATCCTATGGCCAGAAGGATCGTTGTTGTGGCGGCGGCAAGCGACGTGCGGTGGCCTAATTTTCGTTCCAGCCATGTAAAGGCGGGCCATGTTGTCAGGGTGAAAATAACCGCGAGTAAAATCGCGGGTATAAAGGGTGCCAGTATCATCAGGCAGCCAATCACGATGGCGACAATAACGGCAATCAGGGCGAAGACCCTGAACAGGGTGACCTTGTTAATCGTCTCAAGGTTGATGTTGTCGGCAAGGCGCATGGGATACCTTATATATAGAGTGTGGTCGTCCAGCCAGTATTTTGGCATGGAACGGGGTGTTTGGGAAACGGGGAAGCGGCAAAAAATCTAAGTTTATGAAAAACTTAGTGAACGAGGCAGGCGCCGGTGTCGGAATCGGCAATCAGGCAATCACCCGCTTCAACGGCGGCATGGGTCGTGGCAGCAGGTTCCTGTGCGGCTGCTTCTTCGGCTGTACTCTTCTGCTTGTCTTGTGAATCAGATCCGGCCGGAACGGAAGAGTTGCTATCGCCAGTCATATTGATGGGAGCAGGCGGTATGAAGGTTTCAGTCACAGAACTGCCGATCTTTGAAAAATTCAGTGACTGGTCATTGATATGAGAATTTACCGCATTTGGCATCGAAACTTTTGGAATGTTGGTCGTGTGGTTGATGATCGATACCAACGATGATCCATTCGACGTTGCTGCAGCCAGTGGAGAAGGAGGTGTTATGTTCGTAATAGTCATTGTGCCGCCAGTAAAGGCCAGAGCGTACCCCATGGAGCTGGCCAGTGTGCCTGCCGACATGGTGATGGACCGAGTATTTCCAACTTGCGCGCCGAGTGAATAGCTGCCGGTCCCGCTAACTGCATCAGCCAGAAGATCATCACTGCGCAGGCCGGATGCGGCATCGAATGTATAGACAGCCGTCATAGGATCGGTTGTCGAAATATCATCGGCCTTTAGGGTGAGGGTCGGCTGATAGGCATAAACGAAACGGCTGTCGCCCGTAATGCTGGAAGGCGCGCTGGTATCGTAAATCTTGTTATAGAGGTTCTTGGCGGTAAGGCCGCCCTTGACGGTTTCGTCTGGATGGCTTGCATAGATGAGGTAGCGACCGTTCGCAGCGGTAATCGCACTTGCTCCAGCGGTTGCATTGTTGACGAAGTCATCCTTGGCGACGAGGAGGACAGATGTGCCCGTTCCACCTGACGAAATTTTCCCATTTGTGCCGAT